>PFWG01000046.1 GCA_002791035.1 Candidatus Portnoybacteria bacterium CG_4_9_14_3_um_filter_43_11
CGCCTTGGCTGGCAAAACTCCTAACCAAGTTCTCGGATTATCTTGAGTGCAAAATGTCTATGTTTAAAACAAAATAATAAAGCCGCTCTAAGGCGGCTTTATTTACTCTCTAATCTTTCTTTATTATTTCTTCTCTTCTTTGACTTCTTCGTATTCGCCTTCTACTGGTTTTTCTTCTTTACCCCGTTCGGCGGGACCCGCTTTTATTTCCGGTTCGGACTGCTCTTTCTTTTCTTCTTCCACTTTTTGGTACAGTTGGGCGCCGATTTTTTGGATTACCCGGGAGAGCTCGTCAATTGCGCGCTTGAGCGGCTCCATTTCGTTGCCGTTCTTGGCTTTTTTGAGCGCCTCAATTTTTTCTTCCACTTCCTTTTTATCTTCCGGTTTGACTTTGCCGCCGGCTTCTTTGAGCGCTTTTTCGGTGGAAAAAATCAACGTGTCGGCCTGGTTTCTGACCTCAATCAGCTCTTTTCTCTGTCGGTCCTCGGCGGCGTGGGCTTCGGCTTCTTTTTTCATTTTTTCAACCTCTTCCTTGGATAGCGCCGACGAATCGGTAATGGTGATTTTCTGCTCCTTGCCCGTCCCTTTGTCTTTGGCGCCGACATTTAAAATGCCGTTGGCGTCAATGTCAAAAGCGACTTCAATCTGGGGCACGCCCCGGGGCGCCGGCGGGATGCCGTCTAAAATAAACCTCCCCAGCGTCCGGTTGTTAGCCGCCATTGGCCGCTCTCCCTGAAGAACATGAATATCCACCGCCGGCTGGTTGTCAGCCGCCGTGGAAAACACTTGGCTTTTAGAGGTCGGGATAGTCGTATTTCTTTCAATCAAAGGCGTCATTACCCCGCCCAGCGTTTCAATGCCGAGCGTCAACGGCGTCACGTCCAAGAGCAGGACATCTTTGGTTTCTCCCGAGATAATCGCGCCCTGAATGGCCGCCCCGACCGCCACGCATTCCATCGGATTAACTCCCCCCTCAATTTTCTTGCCAACATAATCCTCTACAAACTTCTGGACAATCGGCATTCTAGTCGGCCCGCCGACCATTATGACTTTGGTAATATCGTTGGAAGTCAGTTTGGCGTCCTTGAACGCCTGTTCCATCGGCGTTTTACATCGGTCAATAATCGGCTTAACCAGTTCTTCCAGCTTCGCCCGGGTGATTTTCATGGTTAAATGCTTCGGACCGTTATTGTCGGCGCTGACAAAAGGCAGGTTAATTTCCGTCTCTAAGGTGGAAGACAATTCTATCTTGGCCCTTTCCACCGCGTCCTTGAGCCGCTGGAGAGCGGTTTTATCATTTTTTAAATCAAGGCCATTTTCTTTTTTAAATTCGCCGGCGACATAATTAACCAGATTTTCGTCCATGTCGGTGCCGCCCAGTTCGGTGTCGCCTGAAGTGGATTTGACCTCAAAAACCCCTTCGCCAAAATCCATAATCGTCACATCCAGCGTGCCGCCGCCCAAATCAAAAACCAGAATTTTTTCTTCTTGGCCGCTCTTGTCTATGCCATAAGCCAGCGAGGCCGCGGTCGGCTCGTTGACGATGCGAACAACCTCCAGTCCGGCGATGGCGCCGGCGTCCTTGGTCGCTTGTCTCTGGGCATCGTTGAAATAGGCCGGAACGGTGATGACCGCTTTGGACACCGGACCGCCCAAAAAAACCTCGGCATCCTTCTTTATTTTCTGCAAGATAAAGGCCGACAACTGCTGAGGAGTATATTCTTTGCCGCCCAGCTGGTAGGTTTCTTTTTTGCCCATTTTGCGCTTGAAAGCGCTGACGGTGTTTTCCGGATTGGCAATCGCCTGCCGCCGGGCGGCTTCGCCCACCAGCAAGTTGCCGTCTTTGTCAAAAGCGACATAAGACGGAAAGGCCTTGCCTCCGCCCACCACCGTTCCTTCCGAAGACGGGATAATCGTCGGCTTGCCGGCTTCAAAAACGGCCGCCGCCGAATTGGATGTTCCCAAGTCAATGCCAATAATTTTACTCATATATCATCGATGTCATTCTGAGCGAAGCGAAGAATCTGTTCCGATTAGATCCTTCGGACTCCGCTCTCAGAATGACTATTTTTAGCTAAATCAAAAATTTAGAAAAATACTTACTTAATCTTAATCGGAACTTTAGTCGCTTTGCTGGCCCCTCGACTTGATTTAGGAATAGTGATTTTCAGTATTCCCTCGGTCGTCTCGGCGCTGGCTTTGCCGCTTCGGACATCTATTGGCAATTTAACCACTTTCCGAAAACTGCCCCGCCGGATTTCCTTTCTTAAATAATCCTCGCTTTTGATTTCTTTTTTCTCCTGGCTTTCGCCAGAAACGTTTAAAATATTGTTTTCAATGGAAATCCGGACATCTTTCGGCTTTATCCCGATCAAAGGCAATTCCACGTAGAGATTGTTCTTATCCTGGTAAATATCAACCGCCGGTTCGTCTTTCCGAAAAGCCGGAATAAAAGGCATCCACTCGTCTTCCTCAAAAATATCGGGTAGACGGGACGGCCTCTCTATTCCTTTGAAGGGTTGCCACTTGATAGGCATAATTCTTCCGCCAACAGATGATTTCCCTACTGTCTCAAACGACCCTCGGAAAATTTGTCTGCCGGCCCATAAATTATAAATTCACTTCGCCACCCGGACCTTGCTTGGCCTCAAGACTTTGTTATGTAAAAGATATCCTTTTTGGATTTCCGCGATGATTGTCCAGCTTGCTTCTTTCGCTTCCGCCATATCAACCGCTTCGTGAAATTCCGGGTTGAATTTCTCTCCTAGCGCCGCAATTTCTTTCAGTCCGTTTCTAATTAAAACTTTTTCCAACTGTTCCTTGATTTTTTTCAAACCTGCGTCTTTCCCCGCTCCAGCGCTTAAAGCGTCTATGACCGGCAATAAATTCTCCAACAATTCCCGCTGGCCGTATTTCCGCCACTCCTCCGAAGCCAGCTCTTGCCGTTTTCGGTAATTAATCAAATCAGCCACCGCTTTTTGCGTTTGGGTCAAATACTCCCTCCTTTCTTTTTGGCACTCTTTTAGTTTTCGCCTAAGTCCCCCTGTTTTTTTTTCTTTCGGTCCCTCCGCTTCAGAACACTCGGAAATATATTTAATCTTTTGCTTTTTAGCCATTTTGCTGTTAGTTTGATATTTCCATTCTATCACTTTTTTAAAAGTTGTCAAACTATAGCCGAGATGGTAAAATTGAATATGATTATTGTCGCCGTAGCAATGATTATTTTTTCCAAAAAGAAAAATGGCTCTAAAACTCTACAATACTCTCGTCCGCCGAAAAGAAATTTTCAAACCGCTTAAAAAAGGCAAGGTTAGTTTGTATTACTGCGGCCCGACGGTTTACTGGACTCAGCATATTGGCAATCTGCGCGGACTGTTTTGCGCTGACACTGTTGTCCGAACTCTCCGTTATCTCGGCTACGAAGTCAAATCGGTCCGAAACTACACCGATGTCGGACACCTGACTGGCGATAACTTGGGCGACGCCGATGCCGGCGAAGATAAAATTGAACAGGCCGCCCGGAAAGAAAATCTGTCCCCTCAAGAAATCGCCAACAAATACATCGCAATTTACGAGCAGGATGCCAAGGACTTAAATATGCTGGAACCGACTGCCAAACCAAGAGCAACCGAATGTGTCCGGGAAATGATTGACATGATCCAAACTTTATCAGATAAAGGTTATGCCTACCCTACCGACTTGGCTGTCTATTTCGATGTTTCCAAAGCCAAAAATTACACCCGGCTCTCCGGTCAAAAAATAGAAGAGCAAATCAAAGGCGGCGGCAAAGGAAAAATTGACGACCAGCAAAAGAAACATCCGGCTGATTTTGCTCTTTGGTTTTTCAAAGCCGGCCAGCACCAAAACGCTTTGCAGTATTGGCCATCCCCTTTCCAATCATCCTTGGTTAAAAACGGCGAGGGCTTTCCCGGCTGGCACATTGAGTGTTCGGTCATGAGCAAGAAATTCTTGGGCGAAACCATTGATATCCACATGGGCGGCAGAGAACATATCCCCGTTCACCATACCAATGAAATCGCTCAGTCCGAAGCCGCCAACGGCGTCAAATTTGTCAACTACTGGCTTCATAACGAGCATCTGCTGGCCAACAATAAAAAAATGTCCAAGTCGGCCGGCGCCGGCTATACGCTGGCGGAAGTCAAAGCCAAAGGATTTTCTCATTTGGCGCTCCGCTATCTTTTTTTACAGGCCCATTACCGCTCTAAGCAGAATTTCACCTGGGAAATAATGACGGCGGCCCAAAACGGCTTTGCTCGGTTAATTTCTCAAGTTAAAGAACTCGGAGATGAGGCCGGCCAAATAGATCAGAAATGGCAAAATGACTTTATTGCCAAAATATCCGACGACTTCAATCTGCCCCAGGCGCTGGCGGTCGCCCAAAATCTTTTGAAATCCGATTTGAATAATCAGGATAAACTAGCGACTCTTTTAGATTTTGACGAGGTCCTAGGGCTTGGATTGGATAAATTAGAAAAGATTGAAATTCCCCAGTGGCTCAAAGACCTAGCTGAAAAAAGAGAAAAAGCCAGAAGAAAAGAAAACTGGTCAGAAGCCGATGAAATCAGAAAAGAAATTGAACGGCAAGGATATCAAATAGAAGACACCGCCCAAGGACCGAAACTATCCCCAAGATAGCCACAATTTCCACTCTTTGAAATATTTTTGTTTAAACATATAATGGAGGTGAAATCCTCTTTTTTGTATGGACAAAGAAATTGTCAAAAAAATCGAAGGGCGCCTGCCGCCGCAAAATATTGAAGCCGAGCAATCGGTGCTCGGCTCACTGATGCTGGACAAGGAAGCAATTATAAAAATTGTGGACTTTTTGAAGCCGGAAGATTTTTACCGCGGCATCCACGCCGACATCTATCAGGTTATGTTGGAGTTGTATGAAAAAACCGAACCGATTGATTTATTGAGTTTGACCAACCGATTGGAAGAAAAAAAGAAGCTCAAAAAAATTGGCGGCGCCGGCTATTTGAGTGAATTGGTTAATTCCGTCCCGACCGCCGGCCATATTGTTCACTACGCCAAGATTGTTAAAAACAAAAAATCTCTTCGCGATCTCATCGTAATTTCCGAAGAAATCAACCAGCTTAGTTTTCAGGAACCGGACAATGTTGAAGACCTGATTGACGCCGCCGAACAGAAAATTTTTTCCGTCTCGCAAAAAACGCTCGGCCAAAAATTTATCCAAGTCAAAGACACCTTGGCTGACGCCTTTGAAAGAATAGATAGACTCCATCGCGGCGAGGAATCCACTCGGGGCGTCCCCACCGGCTTTGCCGATTTGGACAATATCCTTTCCGGATTTCAAAAATCAGACCTGATTCTTCTGGGCGCCCGGCCATCTCTGGGTAAAACCTCGCTGGCGCTTGATATCGTCCGTCATGTCTCGGCCAAAGAAAAACTGCCAGTAGCGATTTTCAGCATAGAAATGTCCAAAGAGCAGTTGGTTGACCGCCTCATCTGCGCCCAGGCCGGCATTGATTCCTGGAAAATGAGGACTGGCCGGCTGTCCGGCGATGGACCAAACAACGATTTTGAAAAAATCCAGCGGGCGTTAGACGAGTTGTCCTCCGCCCCGATTTTTATCGACGACACCCCTTCCCCGACCATTCTTCAGATGAGAACGATGGCGCGCCGGTTTAAAGTCGACCGGGATTTATCGCTAATTATTATTGATTATCTTCAGTTGGTCCAACCCAGCAATTATTTCAGCTCGCCCGTCCAGCAAATGTCGGAAATCTCGCGCAGCTTAAAGGGACTGGCGCGCGAAATTAATGTCCCGGTTTTGGCCTTGTCGCAACTCTCCCGCGCCGTTGAATCCCGCTCTCCCGCCATTCCGAAGCTTTCCGACCTGCGCGAAAGCGGCGGGCTGGAGCAAGACAGCGACGTCGTCCTTTTTATCTACCGCGAAGACAAAGACAGACCCAATACCGACCGCAAAAATATCGCCGATATTTATATCGCCAAACATCGCAATGGTCCAACCGGCAAAGTTGAACTATATTTTAACGAAAGCCAAGCCAGTTTTAGAAATTTAGAGAGACATTTTGAAGAGTAGAAAGTCAGCTTTATTAGCTCATGTTTCCGTCATCAATCAAAAAATTAATCAGCGAATTATCCAAACTGCCCGAAATCGGCCCGCGCGCCGCCACCCGGCTGGTTTTGCATCTCTTGAATCGCGACCAAAGCGAACTGGACAACCTTTCCTCCGTCATTAAAACGCTCAAAAGCGAGACCCAACTCTGTCAGCAATGTTTTAATTTAACAGAAAAGGACCAGAATTTCTGCCCTATCTGTCAAGACCTCAAAAGAGACCGACAGACCGTCTGTTTGGTAGAAAATGTTTTAAATATCATTCCTCTTGAAAAAACCGGATATTATCACGGCCTTTATCATGTCTTGGGCGGATTGATTTCTCCGGGCAATGGCGCCGGGCCGGAAAAACTGAAAATCAAAGAATTAATTGAACGGCTTAAAGTCGCCGAACCTAAAATTGCCGAAGTCATCTTCGCTTTAAGTCCAACCACCGAAGGCGATACCACCACTCTTTACATTGAACGGCTGTTAAGGCCGTTCAAAATCAAAACCAGCCGCTTGGGACGCGGCTTGTCGGTCGGTTCCGACTTAGAATATATTGATGAAAACACTCTAACCAACGCTCTTCTGAGCCGAAAGTAAGATCTCCGTTATTTCAACTTCGCTAAAGGGCTGCCGGTGCCCTTTTTTCTTTTGCTGTCTTTTCTTGGGCTTATACCTAAAGATAATCACTTTTTTAGCCCGTCCTTGTTTGATGATTTTGCCCTTAACTTTGGCGCCCTTGACCAGTGGCGTTCCAATCTCCGTGGTTTTGTCGCCGGCAACGAGCAAAACTTCGTCAAAGACAACATCCTTGCCTTCGGCGGCGTCCAACTTTTCCACTTTGATTTTGTCTCCGGCGGAAACCAGATACTGTTTTCCGCCTGTTTTTATGACTGCGAACATAGTTTTATTTAATTTATTCTTCTAATAATGGTTTTTCCACTTCCTCTATTTTTATCTGCGGTTTTCCCTCGGTGATTTTAACTACGTCTTTATCAACTTTTTTAAGTTCCTTACTTGCTTTGTTATAACTATTTACCGTCGTTGTCAAGTGGCTTCCCAATTTTTTCATCTGCTGGCTATACGTTCCCATATGCTTCCCTAATCTTTCTACCTCTTTTATTATCCCCATGGCCTGTTCCGAAATCTTCTGTCTTCTCAGCCCCTGTAAAACGGTCTGTAAATAAGCGAGAAAAGAAGTCGGAGAAACAATTATTACCTTTTTTTTAACTGCGTAAGAAACCAGATTGTTAGCGTCATCTGTCACCGCTCCCACTTTATTAATCAACAGGTCGTAATAAACCGCCTCGGAAGGAATAAACATAAAAGCGAAATCCATTGTCTTCTCCTCTGGTTTGACATATTTTGAGGTTTCATCAATTCTAAACTTCAGGTCGTTGACAAAAGCAGATTCGTATTTTTTTTTCTCTTCCGGGCTCCGGCTGTCCAAGATCCTGTTATAGTTTTCCAAACTAAACTTTGAATCAATCGGGATAATCTGTTTATCAATAAAAACCGCCGCGTCAACTATGGTTCCGTCCTTGAAGGAGTACTGCATTTTATAAGAACCGGGCGGCAAGACATTTTTTAGGACTGTTTCTAAATAGTATTCCCCCAAAATGCCACGTTGTTTGGGATTTTTCAAAATATCCTGAAGATTTTTAAGTTGGTCGGCGAACCCCACCACCTGTTTATTGGTTTCATCAAGCCGCGTTAACTTCTCTGTCACGTTTCTGATAATCTTAAAACTTTCTCCGAATTGCGATTGAATCGCCTTGGTTGATTCCGACAACTTACTATCTAAAACTTGGCTTAGTTGATTCAGCTGCTGCTGGAGCATCAAAAGCGGTTGGTTGTCCTTGGCTTCCGGTTTCCGGCGGAGTAATAAAAAAAAGAGCAGCCCCAGACCAACGACCAAAATAACCAGCATTAAAAGAATCACGTACTCCATAAACCAATCTTAGCCGAAACCGCGCAAAAAAGCAACGCCCGGCGGCGGCATTCAATCTCGCATCTTAATTATAGAAATATAATTTCCGCCGCGACAAAAGCGGCAAAAAGCAAAAACAAAAAGATAGCTTCTTTCTTGGTGATTTTTTTCTCCGTCCGTAGAAAAAGCAGGAAAAAGACGGCTGAAACAACCAAAAACAACCGGGCAATGGCAAAGGGAGCGATATTGTCAATCATTATCGGCCGGATTAGAGCCACTAGTCCCAGGACCAAAGTGGCAGTGATAATGACCGAACCCATTAAGTCGCCGATAACCACCCA
>PFWG01000060.1 GCA_002791035.1 Candidatus Portnoybacteria bacterium CG_4_9_14_3_um_filter_43_11
TCATCAAAGACAAAGAATATTTTAAAAACAAGCGCTTGCGCTTTTGGGATGAGAATTTTTTTGTTGACCTCAACCGGGCGAAGAAGATTATTGAGGGCCTGATTAAGAATAATTTAATTATTCCCTGGGAAACCACCGTCCGGGCCAATTATTTAAAAAAAGGCATGATTGACCAAAAAATGATGGAAAAAATTAAAAAATCCGGCTGCGAGCTTTTATCATTCGGCGCCGAATCGGGTTGTCCGAGAATGCTGAAAAAAATCAAAAAGGATATTATGCCGAAAGATGTGATTAATTCGGCCAAAATCTGCCTTAAAAACGATATCATTCCCCAGTATTCTTTTATGGCCGGCTTGCCCGGCGAAACCAAAGAAGATATTATGGAAACTCTCAGGTTGATTGACCGGTTGGTTAACCTAAGCGAGCAAGTTCAAATTTTGGGACCGCAGGCCTTTCGGCCATATCCCGGTTCGGAACTCTATCAAGAGTGCCTGGCGTCCGGCTGGAAGGAACCCAAATCCATTGATGAGTGGGAAAGCGCCATTAAAAAAGAACTTAATTATTTCAATGTCCATAAATTTCCCTGGCTGGACGACCCGGACTTTATTGAGTCGCTTGAGGCCTATGTCCGCTTTGGCGCCCATTCTGTCAAAAGCGCTCTCGGTTCAACCGTCAAGGCTAGTAAGTTTTTGAAGCTGCCTTTTATCATCCTAGCCAAATTGAGATGGAAATTTAAGTTTTTTTCCTGGCCGTGGGATTTTAAACTGGCTAAGAAATTCGTCACAAAAACATGATTTTTTTGATTCAGATTAATTATACTAAAGATCGCTCCGAGGCAATTTTGCCTCTCGGGATTTTGTCAGTGGGAAGTTCCCTTAAAAGAAACGGATTTGAAGTGGAGCTTTTAAATATTAACGAAAAAGAAATTGATCAAACGGTTGAATATATTTTAGAGAAAAATCCTTTCTATGTCGGCTTCTCGGTTATGACCGGGATACAGACCGAACACAGCGCCGAAATGTCAAAAAAAATTAAAGAAAAAAGCGACACGCCTGTATTATGGGGCGGAATTCATCCCTCTCTTTTACCCAAACAATGCCTTGAATCGGAGTATATTGATTATATTATTATCGGAGAAGGCGAAGAGGCAATAATTGAATTTTCTAAAGCGATTAAAGAAAAATTTTCATTTAAAGGGATACTGGGACTAGGATATAAGATAAAAAACGAGGTTGTTATCAATCCCAAAAGGCCATTGATTGATAATTTGGATAATTATCGATTGGATTTTTCTTTGATTGATTTGAACCGGTGTATTTTTAAACTGGATAAATACCAAAGGGTGATCGCCTATAAAGCTAGCCGGGGTTGTCCCTTTAACTGTGCTTTCTGCTATAACCATGATTTTAACCAGAACCGCTGGCGGGCTTGGTCAATTGGAGTAGTGGTTGAAGACATCGAATTTTTAAAGGAAAAATACCAGATAGACGCAGTCAAGTTTTACGACGATAATTTTTTTGTTAACAAAAAAAGAGCTTTGGAAATTTTGGAAAAAATAGATTTACCTTCTCACACC
>PFWG01000021.1:0-9622 GCA_002791035.1 Candidatus Portnoybacteria bacterium CG_4_9_14_3_um_filter_43_11
GCCATCAGTCCGTCTTTGGCCGGTTTGACCGAAGAAGACATCAAAGGAGAATTAAGAAAGGCGGGATTGTCGGAAGACGGCAAGGCGACGCTTTATGACGGCCGCAACGGCGAACCGTTTGAACGGCCGACGACGGTCGGATACATCTATATGCTGAAACTGCTTCATTTAGTGGAGGACAAAATCCACATGCGGTCGGTTGGGCCGTATTCTCTGATTACCCAGCAGCCGTTAGGCGGAAAAGCGCAGTTTGGCGGCCAGCGCTTCGGCGAAATGGAGGTCTGGGCGCTGGAGGGCTACGGCGCCGCCTATACCCTGCAGGAAATGCTGACGATAAAGTCGGATGATGTCGCCGGCCGGGCCGGCGCTTACGACGCCATTATCAGAGGCAGAAAGATTCAGGCGCCCAATGTGCCGGCGTCGTTTAATGTTTTGGTCAATGAAATGAAAGCACTCGGGTTAAATGTAGAATTAGTGGAGGAATGAGTTATGTCCACAAAGGTTTCCAATTTTAAAGCGATAAAGTTAAAACTGGCTTCGCCGGAGGATATTTTAAATTGGTCTCACGGCGAAGTAACCAAAGCCGAAACCATCAACTATCGGACTCAGCGGCCGGAAAAAGACGGCTTATTTTGCGAAAAGATTTTCGGGCCGGAAAAAGATTTTGAATGCTATTGCGGCAAGTATCGCCGGGTGCGGTACAAAGGGATTGTTTGCGACAAGTGCGGCGTGGAAGTGACGCGCGCTTCGGTTCGCCGCGAAAGAATGGGGCATATCGCCCTGGCGGTGCCGGTTTCCCACATCTGGTTTTTAAGAGGGGTTCCGTCCAAAATGGGATTGATTTTGGACCGTTCCATCCAGGATTTGGAAAAAGTCGTCTATTTTGCCGGCTATATTATCACTAAAATCAACGAAGGGGAAAGGCAGAAAGTAGTTGACGAGATTAAAAAAGAGTTCAAGCAAAAATTGAAGAATATTAAAAAGCCCAAAAAGATAAAGGCTGAAATTGGCAAAGAGACCATCAATTTGAAGCAGCAACAGGATGAAACAATTCGAGAGGTTAAAGGCCTGTATCTTTATCAGATTCTTCCCGAACTTGAATACCGGCGTTTAAGCGTGAAATATGGCCAAATTTTTGAGGCCGGCACCGGCGCCGAGGTCTTGAGAAAAATTTTTGAAGGCGTAAATTTAGAGGCGTTGGCCAACGAATTAAAGGACAAAGCGGAAAAAGCCACTTCGGCCAGCAAGGTGAAGATTCTGAAACGGCTCTGGTTGGCGGAAGGGATGATCCAGTCAAAAATCAGGCCAGAGTGGATGTTTTTGACGGCTTTGCCCGTTTTGCCGCCGGATTTGCGGCCGATGGTCCAACTTGACGCCGGCCGTTACGCCACTTCCGACGTCAACGACCTTTATCGGCGGGTGATTAACCGGAACAACCGGCTGAAACGGCTCTTGGAATTGAAAGCGCCGGAAGTGATTACCCGCAACGAAAAAAGAATGCTTCAGGAAGCGGTTGACGCTTTGATGGACAACAGCAGCCGGCGGAGCCAGATAACCGTAGCGGCTTCCACCGGACAAAAGAGAGTCCTTAAATCGCTGGCCGACATGCTTAAGGGCAAACAAGGACGGTTCAGGCAGAATCTTTTAGGCAAAAGAGTGGACTATTCCGGCCGTTCGGTCATTGTCGTCGGCGCCGATTTGAAACTTGACCAGTGCGGCTTGCCCAAATACATGGCGCTGGAACTGTTTAAGCCGTTTATCATCAATAAGTTGGTTGAAAGAGGTTTGGCTCATAACGTTCGCGGCGCCGGCCGGCTGATTGAAGAAGAAATTGACGAGGTTTGGGGCATTTTAGAAGAAGTTACCCGGGGGAAATATGTCCTGTTAAACCGGGCGCCGACCCTGCACCGATTGGGAATCCAGGCGTTTAAGCCGGTGCTGATTGAAGGCAACGCCATTCATCTGCATCCGATTGTCTGCGGCGCCTTTAACGCCGATTTTGACGGCGACCAAATGGCCGTTCATTTGCCGTTAAGCGAGGAAGCCCAAAAAGAAGCCAAGGAAATTATGCTTTCGCGGCTCAATCTTTTGAAGCCGGCGACCGGCGAACCAGTGGCTATTCCGACCCAGGATATGGTCTTGGGCTGTTATTGGATGACCCGGATTGAAGACGGCCTCAAGGGCGAGGGAAAAATATTTTCCAGCCCGGAAGAAGCTCTTTTGGCCAAGCATTTCGGCTATGTCCATTTGAAGGCGAGAATAAAAGTGCGGCTGAATTCCGACCGCTGGTCGGAGGAAGCCAAAGACGGCTTGGTGGAAACATCGGTTGGCCGCCTTATTTTCAACGAACCCCTGCCGAAAGAGCTCGGATTTATCAATAAAACGATGAATTCCAAGGAATTGCGCCGCCTAATTTCGTCTCTAATAGACAAATTTGGCATTGATCTGACCGCCGAGGTCTTAGACAAGATTAAAAGAATGGGATTCAAATACGCTTCCGATTCGGGTATAAGCTGGGGGATGGACGACCTGAAGATACCGGCAGAGAAAAAAGAATGGCTCAAGGAGGCGCAAAAACAAGTTGAGTTTGTTCATAGCCAGTACGACGAAGGCCTTTTGACCGACGAAGAAAGAAAGGCCAGAGTGATTGAAATTTGGGAAAATGTCAAAGGCCGGATTGCCGCCCGGACAAAAGAAGTCCTTGACCCGGCTGGCTCTGTTTTCAATATTTTTGATTCCGGCGCCCGGGGTTCCTGGATCCAGTTGATTCAGATGAGCGGAATGAAGGGTTTGGTCATTAATCCGTCAGGAGAAACGATTGAATTGCCGATTAAAAGTTCGTATAAGGAAGGGTTGAACGCCCTGGAGTATTTCATTTCTACGCATGGCGGCAGAAAGGGTCTGGCCGATACGGCGCTCAAAACCGCTTCGGCCGGCTATCTGACCCGCCGGCTGGTGGATGTCTGCCAAGACGTCGTTGTCCGGGAAAGCGACTGCGGAACGAAGAAAGGCGTCTATATTTACCGCGCCGACGAAGAAGATATGGGCAATTCTTTGGCTTCTCGCATTTTCGGGCGGACAGTTTTGGAAAAAGTGGTTGAGCCCGGCGACGGCAAAAAGGTCTTGGCCAAGAAAGGCGTGCTGATTGACAAAGTCACTGCCCAGAAAATTGACGATGCCGGCGTTGATAAGGTAAGCGTTCGTTCGGTCATCGCCTGCGAGTCGTTGAGCGGGGTTTGCCAAAATTGTTACGGCTACGACTTGGGGCGGAACAAACTGATTGAATTGGGAGAAGCTATCGGTATTGTTACGGCGCAGGCGATCGGCGAGCCGGCAACGCAGCTGACTCTGAGAACCTTTCATACCGGCGGCGTTTCCGGCGGACAGGATATCACCCAGGGTTTACCTCGCGTGGAAGAGATATTTGAAGCGCGGGTTCCGAAAGGAAAGACCGTCATTTCCGAGGCGGACGGCAAAGTCAAGAGCGTTATTAAAAAAGGCCAACAGACAATCATCCAGATAATCCCGCTGGAAAGCGGCAAAGAGAAAAATCCCGATGCAAGATCGGAATCCCGACCAAAGCGTCGGGAAAAAGCGAAACTGCTAGAGTATTCTTTGCCTGCCCGAATTGCGGCTTTGGTTGAAGAAGGCGATTTGGTTTCTCGCGGACAGCAACTGGCCGAAGGACATATTGAACTGAGGGAATTATACGAAGTGGCTGGCCAGGAAGCGGTCCAGAGATATATTATCAGGGAAGTCCAGCAGATTTATACTTTTGCCGGCGAAAACATCAATGACAAACATATTGAGATGATTATTCGCCAGATGTTTTCCCGGCTTAAAGTCAAAAGCGCCGGCGCGACCAATCTTTTCCCCGGCGAGGTGATTGAGCGAAGCCGGTTTGAAGAAGAAAACGCCTTGGCGGCCAAAAAAAATAAAGAATTAGCCACCGCCCAGCCGATGATTTTGGGCGTGACTAAGGTCTCTTTGACGACCGAAAGTTTCCTTTCCGCCGCTTCGTTTATTGAAACTGCCCGGGTCTTAATCAATGCCAGTGTCCAGGGCAAAATTGATAAATTGAAGGGATTGAAAGAAAACGTAATCATTGGTAAACTGATACCAGCGGGAACGGGGTATCGGAAGCAATAATGTGGTTAAAAAAAGGAAAGGCGTAAAAAAGAATAAGGGCCAGCGAAGAATCAAAAAACTGGTTTTAAACGCCGAGACCAAGAAAGGCATTTTGACGGTAATCTTTTTTGTTTTGGCCGTCATCAGTTTGCTTAGTTTTTTTGGCCAGGCGGGAATCTTCGGAAATTATTTTTTAAAATTCAGCCAATTGCTTTTCGGCCAGGCGATTTTTGTTATTCCGGTTAGTTTCGCTCTGCTTGGAACGGCGGTTTTAACCTTTCGTCTTGGCCCTTCGGGCGAATCCGGCGGAAAGGAAAAATCGCCGCACTACGGGACTATTTTTTGGGGAGTAGTCCTTTTTATTTTCAGCGTTTTGGGCATTTTTTACGCTTTCGGCGCCGAGTTTAACGGCGAAGCCGGATTGGCCGCCGGCGGCCGCTCGGGCGGAGGATATCTGGGACTGGCCGCCGGCTACCCGTTGATGAAGTTTTTGGGCTTTTGGGCCGGATTGGTTGTCCTGGCGTCGCTTTTAGTAATTTCAATTTTAATCACTTTCAACCTATCTTTGCTTTCTTCTTTCAGGAAAAAAGACGAAAAAGAACAACAGCCGCCTTTGTTTGCCGATAAAATGGGCCGGGGCAAGGTTGGAATGGCCGGAGCAAAAGAAGGCATTTGGCAAAAATTTAAAGATAAAACCAGGGAAGAGATTGATAAAAGGAAATTTGCCGGCGGGCAAAAAGACGACCGGGAAGGAACATCGGAAGCGATTCTAACCGGCGGCCGAGGCAAAAAACCGGCCGAGGCGGATTTTTCAATTTCTTCCGCGCCGGGCAAGTCCAAAAGCGAATTTCAATTGCCTTCGCTTGACTTTCTTGAAAAAGACAAGGGTCAGCCGACCAGCGGCGACATCAAGGCCAATATCAACATCATTAAAAGAACTTTGGGCAACTTCGGCATTGAAGTTGAAATGGCCGAAGTCAATGTTGGGCCGACCGTAACGCAGTACACTCTTCGGCCGGCGCAGGGAATGAAACTTTCGCGGATTACCGCTTTGCAAAACGATTTGGCGCTGGCTTTGGCGGCGCATCCGTTAAGGATAGAAGCGCCGATTCCGGGACGGTCTCTGGTCGGGATAGAGATTCCGAACCGTTCGGCCGTCATTGTCCGGCTCCGGCCGCTTTTGGAAAATTCGTCTTTTCGGGAGGACGGAATGTTGAATCTGGCTTTAGGGAGAGACGTTGCCGGCAATCCGGTCTACGCCGATTTAGCCAGAATGCCTCACATGCTGGTCGCCGGAGCAACCGGGACGGGCAAGACGATTGCTTTAAACAATATTATTCTTAGTTTGCTTTATCGGGGGACGCCGGACAACTTAAAATTTATTTTAATTGACCCGAAAAGGGTGGAATTAACCTCGTACGATTCCATTCCGCATCTCCTGACGCCGGCGATTACCCAGCCGGAAAAGGCCGTTGGCGCTCTGCGTTGGGCGGTGAGCGAGATGGAAAGGCGATTCGGCGTTTTGCAGGAAGCCGGCAAGCGCGACATCGCGTCGCTTAACAAAAAGTGTTCGGAAAAAGAAGGCGGCCAGCCGCTGCCGTATATTATTATTGTCATTGACGAATTGGCCGATTTAATGTCTTCGTACGGCCGAGAGGCCGAGGCCTCCATTGTCCGTCTGGCGCAAATGGCGCGGGCGGTCGGCATCCATTTGATTGTTTCCACTCAACGGCCGTCGGTTGAAATTATCACCGGTTTGATTAAAGCCAACATCACCTGCCGGATGGCTTTTCAGGTAGCGTCGCAAATTGATTCCCGAACGGTTTTGGATATGGCCGGCGCCGAAAAACTGCTCGGTCGGGGAGATATGCTCTTTTTAGCCGGTAATTCCGCCAAGCCGCGCCGCCTGCAGGGAGCTTTTATCTCGGACAAAGAAGTCAAAAAAGTGGTTGATTATTTAAAAGAGACCAAAGGTCCGGATTACAAAGAAGAGATTATTTCCAGCCAGAAGACGCTCCGTCCGGAAATCGGCTTTGGGCTGGGTCAGACGGCTTTGGCCGAGACCGATGACGAACTCTATCTGGAAGCCAAGGAGGTGGTGGCGCGGGCCGGCAAGGCCTCGGCCTCCCTGCTCCAGCGCCGCCTAAGAGTCGGCTACGCCCGCGCCGCGCGGCTACTGGATATTTTAGAGGAAAAAGGGATTGTCGGACCGGCCGACGGCGCCAAGCCGAGAGATGTCTATATTGACGAAGGCGAGGATAGGCCGATAGAATAAAGGCGCGCCGGCGAGCAGAATTTTTTTAATCATAAGCATTATGTCCAAGAAAGAAAAAACGCCGGAGGGTAAAATAGAAGCCAAGCGGAAAGTGCTTGAGGCAACCATTGACGAAATCAAGGAGCGTTTCGGCGAAGGTTCCATTATGATGCTGGGCGAAGCCAGGCATGTTGACGTTGGCGCGATTCCGACCGGTTCTATCTCGCTGGATTTGGCCTTAGGCGTCGGCGGAGTGCCGCGGGGAAGGATTATTGAGGTTTACGGGATGGAATCCAGCGGCAAAAGCACGCTGGCTTTGCATATTATCGCCGAGGCGCAGAAGGGCGGCGGCTTGGCGGCTTTTATTGACGCCGAACACGCCTTAGATCCGGAGTACGCCAAAAAAATTGGCGTCAGGGTGAATGATTTATTGATTTCTCAACCCGATACCGGCGAGCAGGCGCTTGAGATTTTAGAAAGCTTGGTTAAATCGGCGGCAATTGATGTCGTGGTGGTGGACTCGGTGGCGGCGTTGACGCCGCGGGTGGAAATAGAGGGAGAGATGGGGCAGACGCATATTGGCCTGCAGGCGCGCCTGATGAGCCAAGGGTTGAGAAAACTTACCGCCATTACCCATAAAAGCGACACCACGATTATTTTTATCAACCAAATCAGGATGAAGATCGGAATGGTCTTCGGCAATCCGGAAGAAACGCCGGGCGGAAAAGCGCTTAAGTTTTATTCTTCGGTCCGCCTGGAGTTGCGCCGGGCGGCGAAAATCCAGCAAGGCGAACAAATTATCGGCAATAGAATCAAAGCAAAAGTTGTAAAAAATAAAGTGGCTCCTCCTTTTCGGCAAGCGGAGTTTGATATTTTTTACAACGAAGGGATTTCGCGCGCGGCCGACATTATCAACGCCGGCGCCCGATGGGGAATTATCAAAAAGGCCGGGTCTTGGTTTAACTACGAGGGCGAAAAATTAGGCCAAGGGATGGAGGCGTCCAAGCTGTATTTAAAACAGAATCCAAAGGTAGCCAATAAGCTTGTTTCAGAAATTAAAAAAGCCGCTAAAGAGTCGGCGTCCTGAAGCCTGATATCGCCGCCTACTTATTTGACGATAAACGGCAAAAGACCCATCAAACGGGCTTTTTTTATCGCTTTGGCGACCTTTCGCTGGTGCTTAGCGCAGACGCCCGTCCTTCTCGGGCTAAGAATTTTTGCCTGGCCAGAGAGAAACTTGCGCAGCAGTTCGGTGTCCTGTTCGTCAATTTCTTCTATTTTTTGCTGGCAGAAATGGCAATTTTTTATCATAAGATTTAAGTTTTAAAACGGGATATTTCTAACATCCACTCCGGCCTTTTCTTCGGCAGGGATAAGATTGCTTTCGTCGTCCCTGATCGGCTCTTCCGCTTCAATCACCGGGATTTCTTCCTGGTTGACAACAGGTTCTTCTTGGCTGGCGGGAGACGGTTTTTGTTCGGGGCTCCGTTGTCCCGACTCGGTTCTGGGTCCCATTTGCATATTCTCGGCGACAATTTCCGTCCAGTATTTTTTATTGCCGTCTTTATCTTGCCAGGAACGGGTTTGAATCCGCCCTTCAATCAGGACTAATCGGCCCTTGGAAAGATATTGCGAACAAATATCGGCCAGTTTGCCGAAGGTGACGACATTGTGGTATTCGGTGGCGTCCTGCTTATTGCCGCTCTTGTCCGACCAGACGCGGTTGGTGGCAATAGAAAAATTGACCACATTTCCGCCCGCGGTCGTTGTTCTGACTTCCGGGTCGCGGGTTAGACGACCAAGGATAAAGGCCTTGTTTAAGTTCATATTTATTCTCCAAGAATTTCTTTTAGTTTTTTGTCCAATTCCTCTATTTTAACTTTTTCTTTTTTAACCGAGGGTTTTTTACCGCCGGGGAATTCTTTTTCTGGAATCGGCTGGCGGGCCGTTTCTTTTATTGGTTCAATTTTATCAATCATTTTGAGGTCAAGACCGCTCATGGCCGGCTTGGCTTTTTCGGCTTTTTTAACAGTTAACATAAAACGGAGGAGATTGTTTTGAAGCCGGAGATGCTTTTCCAACTCGTTGATTATGTCGGGAGAAACGGAAAAAGCGACGGTTTGGTAATATCCTTCCAGGTATTTTTTAATCGGGTAGAAGAATCTTGTTTTTTTCCTTTCGCTTTCCAGAGAGGGATTTTCTTGTTCCATCACGCCGTTGCCCGCCGCAATTTTTTTCTTTAGGCCGTCAATGACTTCTCTAACCTTGTCTTTTTCGGAAAGAGGGGAAAAAATTAATTTTAATCGGTATCGCTTTGTTTCGCTCATGGGCATAGGTTACCAAAGAAACATTTAGCGGTCAAGCGCGGCGGCCGGGTATCCTCTTAGAAATTCCTCGCCGCTCATTATTTTTTTGCCGGCGGGCTGGACTTCTTTTAAAACCAAAAATCCGCCGCCGGTTTTCACGGCGCCCGGTTGCCGATTTTTGACGGCTTCGGCTTTGATAATTTTTACCCGCCGGCCGTTGAGTTCCGTCCAGGCGCCTGGCCAGGGCCGGAAGGCGCGGATTTTCCGCCGTATTTTTTCGGCGCTTTCGCTCCAATCTATCTTTCCGTCCTGACGGGTTAAAATTTCAGTATAAGCGGCTCTGCTTTCATCTTGCGGTTTGGGTTTTATTTTTCCGTCGAGATAAGCCGGCAGGGTTTTTACGGCAAAATCGGCGGACAAGCGCGCCAGTTTTTTTTCCAGCGCCGGGTAATCGTCGTCTTGGCCGATTAAAATTTCTTTTTGGCCGATAATCGGGCCGTGGTCAAGTTTTTCGTCCATCAGCATTAAGGTAACGCCGGTTTTTTTGTCGCCGTTAAGAATGGCGGTTTGGATGGGAGAAGGACCCCGATATTTCGGCAAAAGGGACGGATGGATATTTATGGCTTTAAAACGGGGAAGTTCAATAATTTTTTGGGGGATGAGTTGACCATAGGAAGCGACTATAATCAGGTCCGGGTTAATTTTTTTTATTTCGTCGGCGGCGACCGCTATTTTTTCGGGCTGGCTGATTTTCAATCCTTGTTTTAGGGCGAACTGTTTTACCGGAGAAAAAACAATCTTTTTTTCCCGGCTGGCCGGTCGGTCGGGTTGAGTGATGATTAACGGCGTTTGGTAGCCGCGGTCAATCAGTTTTTCCAGTGTCGGAACGGCAAATTGCGCCGCGCCGATAAAAATTATTTTATATTTATTTTCT
>PFWG01000021.1:9636-15833 GCA_002791035.1 Candidatus Portnoybacteria bacterium CG_4_9_14_3_um_filter_43_11
CTAAAAGGCCCTCTGTTTCAAGAATTACCTTTTCTCCTTTGATGTTTTTGCCTGCCACTACAATTTTTTTGGCTCTTTTAACGGGAAGATAAACGCCGGGCAAACTCAAACAGCCCTCTTCCATGATTTCCTTTCGCCACGATTTTTTTCTTATTTGGGGGTTAATCAGGGCAATGGTCCTTTCGGTTGAATCGGGCTTGAGGACGATAATCCGAAGAGGTTGTCCAATCTGGGGAGCGGCTAAGCCAACGCCGTTGTTGGCCGCCAGTGTCTCAAACATGTCCCCAATCAACTCTTTGGTTTGAGGAGTGATTTCTTTGACTTCTCCGGCTTTTTGCCGAAGAACAGGATTGGTTGTTCCGGTTTCTATTTTTCTGGTCATTTGATAATTTTCCATTTAATGTCGTCTTCTTGGCCGGCAAATTCTTTCCATTCACCGTCGGGAGTGACGACATACCATTTCCTTTTTGACTGGGACCAAACCATCGGGTTATCGTTGTAAAACGGCTTTTTGACGATTTCTTTCGGTTTGAGCCGGTCTAACTCCAGCCATTTTTTGAAAACGGTCTCAATGGCGTAATCAAGATTTCTGGATTGCGCCCAGCGGGCAACCTTGTCAATCGCTTTCCTGGCTTTTAAAACGGAGCCGGCCAGCTCCAGCAGTTGTTTTGCCGGCCGAGTGAAGCGCGAATAAATAATTTTTCTTTTTCGGGCGTTTTTCTTGATTTCATCCAAAGCCAGCCCTTTGCTCTTAAAGTAATGGTTAACAATTTTCTGAATGTCGGTTTCTTCTTTTTTCTTCCTGGCCAGCGTTCTTTTTAGGTTTTTTTTCTTAGGCATTTTTTTAATTCTCTTCTTCTGTTATACTACAAAATGATGAAAAAAAGAAGGGTTTTTATCGCGGTCAATTTACCGGACCGAGCCAAGAAAAGGCTGATTAAAATCCAATCGGGCTGGGCGGGTTTGCCGGTGAGATTGACCGGCAGGGAAAATCTTCATGTTACTTTGGTTTTTCTCGGAGATATTGACGACGAGGGACTGCTGGAGGCGATTGCGGCGGTCAGAGAAGTCGCCGCCGGCTTCGGGTCTTTTAGCATCAAGCTAAACCGTGTTTGTCTGGCGCCTCCGCGCCGGCCGCCGAGAATGATTTGGGCAAAAGGGGGAAAATGCCAGAAGCTTTCCGAACTGAAGGAGGGTCTAAGAAAAAACTTATTCAATTTCGGATTTCGTCAAAGAAACGAGACCCCGATGATGTTTGAGCCGCATATCACCTTGGCCAGAATGCGGCAAAATCACTGGATAAAGGAAATGGGCCAGGAAGCCGAAAAAGATATTTCAATCAGTTTTTCGGTTGAATCAATAGAAGTCATGGAGAGTGTTTTATCAAGAAAGGGGCCGGAATATTTTGTTTTGGAGTCAATTTCTTTAGAGTGAAGCCAAGATGAAAACCGAGATTTTAGGCGTTAAAATTGATAATCTGACCAGGGAGGAAATTTCTGAAAAGATAGACGGATTTTTGGCCGATGGCCGCCAGCATTATCTCGTTTTGCCATATTCCGAATTTATTGTCCAAGCCGCCGCCGAGCCGGAATTTTTGAATCTTCTTAATCGGTCCGATTTGTCTTTATGTGAAAGCCGGGGGTTGTTTTTGGCGCTAAAATTACTGGGCCAGCCGGTTAAAGAGCAGGTTGCCGGCGTTGATTTGGTCAGGCAAATATCGCGAAAACACCCGGGTGTGTTTTTGTTGGGCGGCGGAGAGGGAGTGGCGGAAAGGACGGCTCAAATTTTGGGCTCCAACATTACGGGCGTCCGCGACGGATATCGGGGCTTGGCGGCGGCGGTGGAAAGCATAAATCAAGTCCGGCCGGAAATACTTTTTGTCGCTTTGGGCATGCCCAAGCAGGAAAAATGGATTAACGAGAATTTGAGCAAAATGCCTTCGGTCAAATTGGCGGTCGGAGTGGGCGGAGCGTTTGATTTTATTTCGGGACGGATAAAGCGCGCGCCGCGTTTCGCGCGGCAATCGGGTTTGGAATGGCTGTGGCGGTTTTGCCGCCAGCCGTGGCGGCTAAAGAGAATTTTTAAAGCCGGATTCGTTTTCCCTTGGCTGGCGATAAAGTCAAAATTATCCCCAAAAAAATAGTTTTTCTTTCCGGTTTTACGGGGTATAATAGAAAAGAGGGAATAATAATTAACATAAGAAAGGAAAAAATATATGTGGTTGTGGATTATTGTTATTCTGGCGGTGGCTGTCGGGGGGCTGTTATGGCTTAATTCAAGAAGGGGAAAGGGGGAAGAAACGGCGGAAGAAAATCCGACCGAGAGTCCGGCCGAACCGTCGGAAGCGACGCCGGAATCTACTCCGCTGTCTGAATCGTTCGAGACGCCCGAAACGCCGCCGGCGGCGGCGCCGGAAGCGCCCCAAGAGGAGCCGGCGGCGGAAGACGAAGAAGGAAAACCAATAATGTAGAAGACCGTCCGCGCAAAAGGCCTTTTAACAAACTGGCCTTTTGCGTTTGGCCGGATTCGTGGTAAAATAGTTTCCAATGAAGAAGATTTTACGTCATCCGCTGGTTTTATCCTGTTTGATTGTTTCTTTTTTTGTTTTTTTAAACTTTTACGGCTGGCTGGCCGGTCTGGAAAATATCTTTGTAAAAATCAGTTCTCCTTTTCAGAGGACTTTTTACCAGACATCTTTGAAAATGAATAATTTTGCCGGCTTTATTCTTTCGGTTAAGGACCTAAAAAAGAAAAACAATCGTTTAGAAGAGGAAAATGCCGAGTTTTTGGGCGAGATCGCCCGAATTAGGGAAATTGAGCGCGAAAATGAATTCCTTCGCAAACAGTTGGGGTTGGCCTTGCCGGAGGAAAATTCTTTGGTTCTGGCCGGCGTCATCGGTCTGGAGTCGTCCGGTTTGGGGCGGTTTATTCTGATTGACAAAGGCGAAAAAGACGGCGTGGCTAAAAACGACCCCGTAATTGCCTCAAGCAATTTTTTAATCGGACAAGTGGTTGAAACCGGCGCGCTTTTTTCTAAGGTTCGGCTAATCACTGACCCGGCCAGTAAAGTCAACGCTCTTATTCAAGGGCAGGATATAACCGGTTTGACCGAAACCGAAAACGGGGCAGATTTAGTCATTGGATTTCTGCCTCAGGGAAAAGCGGTGGCGAAAGGAAGTTTAGTGGTGACTTCGGGTCTGGCGGGGATATTCCCGGCCGGACTTTTAATCGGCCGAACTGGGGAGGTTATCTCTTCCGACGCGCAAATTTCACAGAGAGTAAAGATAGAGACAATGATAGACCTCAACGCTCTGGACAAAGTTTTCGTGATTAAAAAGGAATCCGAATAGGTTTTTTTGTCCCGGCCCGAACCAAAGCAAAAAGATTTCCATGAAAACTTTTCTGACAATTCTTGTTTTTTTTCTGGCAATAATGGCGCAAATCGGTTTTCCGCATTTATTTTTGTCTTGGCGCGGCAACGGTCCTAATTTAGTTCTCGTTTTGATTTTGCTTCTGACGATATGGAAGGGGGTTAGGAAGAGTTGGCCGGCGGCGGCAGCAACCGGTTTTTTTATGGATTTTTTTTCCGGATTTTCTTTCGGCACGATTGGATTTAGTTTAGTTTTTACCGCTTTCATTATTGATTGGTTTAATAGAAAAGTTTTTTCCGAAGTTAAAATGGAAACAATCGCCAGTTTGACTATTTTGGGCAGTTTGCTTTATTCTTTTCTTCTTATCGGCCTCAACGCTTTCCTGTCTTTTGTGGAGGGGGGCGGGGAGACGGCATATTTGCGCTATTTTGAAGATTATATTTTTTTGTCCTTCCCTTCTTTTTTAGGCGGCTTGGGGATAAATCTTTTGCTGGCCGGACTTGTTTTCTATTGCTTTAAAAAAGTTCAGCTATTTGAATAATGGGGAAAAAATATTTTGTCAAACATCGGTTGAGCGAAAGCATTGAGGCGGAGGAAATTTTTTTAGACGCCGAGGCGGTCCGTTCAATGGAAGAAAAAGGGAAACTGGAAAAGCCGATAAAGAGGCGGAACTTTATTGGCCTGTTCGCCTTTATTGTTTTTTCTTTTATTATTCTTTTTTTCAGGACTGGTTATCTTCAGATTACCCGTGGCGAGTATTATTGGAATCTGTCTCAAGGAAACCGGCTGAAAATCTATTCAACAACGGCTCCCCGGGGCATTATCTACGACAGAAACGGACAATCCCTGCTCTATAATATTCCGAGTTTTGACTTGGTGGTCAGCTTGGCTGATTTCTTTGACAATCCTTTGGAAACAAGGGAAGAAATTATTACCCGGCTGGCGGAAATTATTAAGGAGGGGCAAAGCGCCGCCGGCGAGTCGGGAGAAAGCGTCTCTGTCGCCAAGGACGACTTAAGGCAAAAACTTGAGGAAGCGCGCGGGAATCTGAGCCAGTTGATTTTGGTCAAGAGCATGGAAAGAGACGCCGCTCTAATCCTGGAAACGCTAATTGACGACTGGCCGGGGGTGCGGCTGGACAAAAATGCCCAGCGTCAATACGCTTTCGGCGGGTATTTTTCCCATATTTTGGGCTATACCGGCGAAATCGGCCAAGATGATTTGGAAAACAAAGAAGGATATTTTTTAGGAGACCGGATCGGCAAAGACGGTTTGGAGCGGCAGTATGAAAATGTTTTAAAAGGAGAAGCCGGCCAGAAGCAGATCGAAGTTGATTATTTAGGCAAGACCAGAAAATTGCTGGCGGTAAAACAGCCCCGGCCCGGGAACGGATTGGTTCTTTCCATTGACAAGGATTTACAGGAAATCGCCGGGCAGGCGCTGGAGAAGATGATTAAGTCCATTAAAGGGGCAAGCAAAGGAGCGGTTATTGCCGTTAATCCGAAAGACGGAGGGATAATGGCCATGGTCAGTTTGCCGAGTTTTGACAATAATGTTTTTGCCCAAGGGATTTCCGAAGAGGAATTATCAAATCTGGAAAACGATCCGGCTCATCCGTTTTTGAACCGCGCCATTGCCGGCCAGTATCCTTCCGGCTCAATCGTCAAGCCGCTGATTGCGGCGGCGGCTCTCCAGGAAAATATTATCAACCCCCGCCGCCGGATTAACTGCCCGGGAATAATCAGCGTCGTGAGCAAATATTATCCGGAAATCGTCTATAATTTTCCCGACTGGAAGGCGCACGGTCCGACCGATATGATTGACGCGATTGCCCAGTCGTGCAATGTCTATTTCTATACCATCGGCGGCGGGTATCAGGACATTCAGGGCTTGGGCGGCGAGAGAATAAAGAAATATCTGGAGTATTTCGGACTGGGCCAGCCGACCGGGATTGATTTGCCTCACGAAGAGAACGGGCTGATTCCCGATGAAAATTGGAGAGAATCAACCGGTCGGAGCCAATGGACGCTTGGCGACACTTACCATCTTTCTATTGGGCAGGGGGACCTTTTGGTTACGCCCTTGCAGATGGCGATGGCGATGGCGGCGGCGGCCAACGGGGGGATATTATACCAGCCGCAGTTAGTGGATAAGATTATTGACCCGAATAAAAAACTGATTGAGGATATTTCGCCGAGCGTTGTCCGGGAAGGATTTATCAGGAACGATTATTTAGAGATTGTTCAAGAAGGCATGCGCCAGGCGGTAGTTGACGGTTCTTCGGTTGCCCTGTCCGTTCTGCCGGTTAGGGCGGCCGGGAAAACCGGCACGGCGCAATTCGGCAACGAAGGGAAGACGCACGCTTGGTTTGCCGGTTACGCGCCCGACGACGAGCCGGAAATCGTTTTGATTGTTTTGTTGGAAGGCGGCGGCGAAGGGCATGCGGCGGCGGTGCCGGTTGCCAAAGAAATCTTAGAATGGTATTTTAGTAAATAATCAGGTTAGGACGGTGTTTTTCTCTGCTAAAAAACATCTTCTTGGCCGAAAAAATTAAATATGAAATACATCAGCCCCGAGGGATTGAAGAAACTTAAAAAAGAATTAGAGGAAAGACGGACAAAAATCCGACAGGAGATCGCCAATCGGCTGGAAGAAGCCAAGGGTTTGGGCGACCTGTCCGAGAATACCGAATACCACACCGCCAAAGAGGAGCAGATTTTTAACGAAAACCGGATTATAAAACTGGACGAGATTATCAAAAATTCGGTTGTTTTTGATTCAAACAAAAACCAGGCGAAGGACGGCAAAGTTGACATCGGTTCGGTG
>PFWG01000021.1:15863-17731 GCA_002791035.1 Candidatus Portnoybacteria bacterium CG_4_9_14_3_um_filter_43_11
GGCTCGGACGGCAAAAGAACCTTTGTTATCGTCGGTTCGCAGGAAGCCAATCCGGCCGAAGGCAAGATTTCCAATGAATCGCCCTTAGGTCGGGCCTTTTTCGGCCGGGGAATAGGTGATATAATTGAAGCGGAGACGCCCAAGGGAAAAGTCGGTTATAAAATCAAGAGTATTCGTTAGTTTTTTATGCCGTCAATTAATGAAATCAGGCAAAATAGAATAAAAAAACTGGGCCGGATAGAAAAGAAAGGGGTTGCCCCTTACCCAGCCAAGACCAAACGGACGCATACCTGCCGGGAAGCGCTGGAAAGGTTTGAAGAGATTTCTTCAAAAAGAGAAAAGATTTTTCTGGCCGGACGGCTGATGACCGTCAGGGAGCACGGCGGTTCCACTTTTTGCCATGTTCAGGACGGCGCCGGTCGGATTCAGGCCTATTTTAAAAAAGACGAACTGGGCGAAAAAGCGTACAAGTTCTTTTTGGACAGTTTTGACAGCGGCGATTTTATTGAGGTCGGCGGGACGCTTTTTCTGACCAAAAAAGGAGAAAAAACGCTTTTGGTCGGAGAGTGCCGGATGCTGGCCAAAAGTTTATTGCCCTTGCCCGAAAAGTGGCATGGTTTGAAAGACGCCGAGGAAAAATTCCGGAAAAGGTATTTGGATTTGTTGATCAACAAAGATACCCGGGAAATTTTTGAGAAAAGAAGCGAAGTCATCGGGAAAATAAGGGAGTTTTTAGGCCGGCATCAATTTATTGAAGTAGAGACGCCGATTTTACAGCTGCTTTACGGCGGCGCCAACGCCCGGCCGTTCAAAACCCATCTTAACGCCCTGGATATGGATTTATATTTGAGAATCGCTCCGGAACTGTACTTGAAAAGATTATTAGTCGGCGGCTTTGAAAGAGTTTTTGAAATCGGCCGCTGTTTTCGGAATGAAGGCATAGACCGGGAGCACAACCCCGACTTTACCATGCTGGAATGTTACGCCGCTTATTGGGATTGGGAAAAATTGATGGAATTTATGGAAGAACTGGCGCATTATCTTGACCCGGAAATTTTTCCCGAAAAATGGGACCGGGTTGAATATAAAGATATTGTCACCAACGGCGATGAAAGGGGAAGTTTCGCCCAGATAAAAAAGCCGACTTTTGTTTTACGCCTGCCCGATATCCCTTTATGTAAAAACAACGAAGCGCTTCAGGGAATTGTCCAGGGGATAGAATTGATTAAGGCCTTTAGCGAGCAAAATAATCCAATAGAGCAAAGAGCGGCCTTTGAAAAACAGGAGAAGCTGCGCCAGAAAGGGGACGAACAAGCCCAACGGCTGGACAACGATTTTTTGGAAGCGCTGGAATACGGCGCGCCGCCGGCCGCCGGCTTCGGACTGGGCATTGACCGCTTGACGCTAATTTTGACCAAAGCGCGCAGTTTGCGGGAAACGATTTTGTTTCCCTTAATGAAGCCGAAGGAATAATATGCTTGACATCAAATATATCCGGGAGAATCCCGACAAAATTAAACAGGCCTGCGAGAAGAAAAAAGTCAAATGCGATATTGGCCGGATTTTGGAGTTGGATGAAAAAAGAAGGGAATTGCTGTCTGAAATTGAAGAACTGAAAGCCGGGCAGAATAAAATCAGCAGCCAGGGCCAGGGTGATAAAAAGGAAATTGAAAAGGCGAAAGAATTGAAGGGGAAAATAAAAAACAGAGAGCCGGAGCTGGCCGAGGTTGAGGAAGAATTGAATCAATTGGCGCTTCAGGTCCCGAACCCGCCCCTGGACGATGTTCCGGTCGGGGAAAGCGAGAAAGATAACCAAGTTTTAAGAGAAGAAGGCGAGAAGCCAAAATTTGATTTTACTCCCAGAGATT
>PFWG01000001.1 GCA_002791035.1 Candidatus Portnoybacteria bacterium CG_4_9_14_3_um_filter_43_11
TAAAGCAAGTATTTTCTATCAATTGCCAATCTCGTGCAGTTGTCCCAAAAAGTTCGTTAGAACCATCAGGTCCTGATTTCGGGCTCCAAGACCAATACCCATAGGTTAAGATGAGAATTCTACATCTCAACCTATATCGACACCCCAAATCTTTTTCTTGCGAAAAAAATTTAGAAAGGAGGTGATCCATCCACAGCTTCCGCTACGGATGCCTTGTTACGACTTCACTCTGGTCACCGATCTTACCTTAGGCCCTCTCAAGAGAGAGATTTCGGGTACTACCGGCTTCCCTAGTGTGACGGGCGGTGAGTACAAGACTCGAGAACGTATTCACCGCGCCATAGCTGATGCGCGATTACTAGCGATTCCAGCTTCATGGGGGCGAGTTGCAGCCCCCAATCCGAACTGAGACCGAGTTTGATGGGATTAGCTCCGCCTTACGGCTTAGCAACCCATTGTCTCGGCCATTGTATCATGTGTGTGGCCCAGGACATCAGAGGGACACGCTGATTTGACGTCATCCCCACCTTCCTCCTCCTGTTCGGAGGCAGTCTTCTGTGACACGTATAACACAGAACAGGGGTTGCGTCCGTTGCCCTACTTAAAGGAACGCCTCACGGTACGAACTGACGACAACCGTGCATCACCTGTCCTGATGTCTAAAAGAGGTCCCGCCTTTCGGAGGGATTTCATCAGGATGTCTAGCCCTGGTAAGGTTCCTCGTGTACCGTCGAATTAAACCACATGATCCACCGCTTGTGCGAGTCCCCGTCTATTCCTTTGAGTTTTAGCCTTGCGGCCGTACTCCCCAGGCGGCCGACTTAACGCGTTAGCTTCGCCACTCAGAGGGTCGATACTCCGAACGGCTAGTCGGCATCGTTTAGGGCGTGGACTACCGAGGTATCTAATCTCGTTCGCTACCCACGCTTTCGTGTCTCAGCGTCAGCTAAGCGCCAGTTGATTGCCTTCGCCTTTGGTGTTCCCTACCATATCAACGGATTTCACCCCTACTTGGTAAGTTCCATCAACCTCTCGCTTGCTCTAGTCTTAACGTTTGACTGGCAGTTCCGGAGTTAAGCCCCGGGATTTGACCAGCCACTATCAAAACCGCCTACACACGCTTTACGCCCAATAATTCCGGATAACGCTTGGGGCCTTCGCATTACCGAGACTTCTGGCACGAAGTTTGTCGCCCCTTATTCATAGAATACGCTCATCCCGACCTAAAGTCGGGATTGTTCTCCTATAAAAGAGTTTTACGCCCCGAAGGGTTTCTTCACTCACGCGGCGTCGCTCCATCAGGCTTTCGCCCATTGTGGAAGATTCTCGACTGCAGCCACCCGTAGGTGTATGGACCGTGTCTCAGTCCCATCGTTGGGGAACAAGTTCTCACTTCCCCTACCCGTCATTGCCTTGGTAGGCCATTACCCTGCCAACAAGCTGATAGGACGCAGGCTCCTCCCGAAGCAATTGTCTGCAAAAGCAAACAACCTTTATCCCGACGCGAGGTCGGGAACCATCCGGTATTATCTCGGATTTCTCCGAGTTATTCCGGACTTCAGGGCAGATTCCTACGCGTTACTAACTCGTTTGCCGTGGGTCTAAACCCACTCGACTTGCATGCCTTATCCACGCCGCCAGCGTTCATCCTGAGCTAGGATCAAACTCTCAAATTATGTGTCCAAATTTTTGGACAAAACTGGGACAACTGCACAAAATTGCAATTGTTTATTCGGTTATTAAAGAGCAAACCTATCTTATAATATTAGATATTGCTTGTCAACTCCGGCGCGCTCCGGCGCGCTTCCCGGAATGTTTCTTCCGCCAATTTTCAACTTCTTTGTGGTTGCCGGACAAAAGGACTGGCGGGACTCTTCTTGTTTTTCTTTTGATGACAATCTTTTCCGGCCGGGTATAGTGCGGATACTCAAGATAGCCGTCCCGGGAAAAACTTTCGTCTTTGAGCGAGTCCTTTTTAATGACTCCCGGAACAAGACGGCAGACGGCGTCAACAATAACCATCGCCGGCGCTTCCCCGCCGGTCAGGATATAGTCGCCGATGGAAACTTCTTCGTCGGCGACATATTTCGCCACCCTCTCGTCAATTCCTTCATAACGGCCGGAAATGACAATTAGCTGGCCAAATTTTGACAATCGCCCGGCCATTTTTTGGTCAAATTTTTTACCTTTGGCGGAAAGCAGGATTACTTTTCTTTTCCGCCGGCTACCAGACAGCCGGCATTTCTTTTTAGCGTCGCTGACCGCCTTTAAAATCGGCTCAACCATCAAAACCATGCCTAAGCCGCCGCCGTAGGGTTTATCGTCTACCGTCTTGCGCCGGTCGTTGGTCCAATCACGCAGATTATGGATTTCAATTCTGATTAGTTTCCTTTTTTGGGCGCGGCTAATAACGCCTTCTTTAAAATACGGCCTCAAAACATTCGGAAATATTGTAATGATATCAAAACGCATCATAAAAAAACAAAAACTGCTCTTTCGTTTAGATTCGCTTTTCCGAAAAAGCAGTTTTTGCGAGATGTAAAACGAAATTTTATAATTTCAATTCATCAACAACTTCGTCAACATTTTTCGCTTCTTTGGAAGCTTCTTTTTCAACTCTAGGCGCTCTGCCGCCTTCCGGCTCCTCAATCTTAAGGTTGATTCGAGCGCTATTCTTCAGCCCGATAACTCTTAAAATTGTTCTGATGGCCTTAGCGGTAGCTCCTTGTCGTCCAATAACTTGGCCCATATCCTCTGGGCTGACTTTGAGAGTTAAAAGAACTCCCATCTCGTCAACGCTCCGGTCAACCTTGACGCCGTCCGGGTTGCTGACAATTGATTTGACGACAAATTCTAGAAATTCCTGATCAACTGCATTTTTAGTCATAAATCTTTTCGTGTTTTCTTGCAAACCCCCGTCATACGGGGGTAAATTGCGATAGCAGCTCGACCTGCCTGACTGCTACTTTCTTCTTACTCTTTATTTTCAGGTTTGTCAACTGGCTTCGGCTTTTCTTCCCCTTTCGGCTGTTTCGCCGGCTTACTGACGGCTGCCGTCTTTTCTTCCGCTCCCGCCGCCGGCAGTTCGGACGCTTTTTCGGCTGATTCCGCTTCCGGCGCCGTTTTCTCTTCTTTGGGCTTTTCCTTTTTTTCGTCCTTTTGGGCTTTGATTTTCTTTTTTATCTTTTCGCCCGCTATGACTTTTTCTGCCACTAAAAGATTATGAACCGTGGCCGAGGCCTGCGCTCCTTGAGAGAGCCAATATTTTATCCTGGCGCCGTCCAATTTAATTTCTTTTTTGCTTTTGCCGTTTTCTTTCTTGACCAAACGCGGATTATAGTGGCCGAGAATTTCCAAAAAACTGCCGCTTTTTGCCGCCGCCGTCTTCTCGGTCAGAATCACTCTAAAACTGGGTGAATTCTTTTTGCCTACTCTAATTAAACGAATAACTAACATATTTTATTCCCATCCTTTTCTTTTTAGGGCCGCTTCAGCGGCTTTTTCCTGCGCCTCCTGTTTAGAAGCGCCTTGTCCCTGGGCAATCTCTTCTTCGCCGAGGTAGATCCCGATAACGAAATTTTTATTATGGTCCGGCCCCCATTCTTTGACGACTTCGTAGGTCGGAGTAACGCCGACTTTCTCTTGGGCTTCTTCTTGAAAACGGCTCTTCGGGTCGCGGTAAATTTTGTGTTTGATAATATTGGGCAGTTTTTTTAAAATCTCTCGTTCAACAAACTGGCTGATCTTTTCGTAACCCTGATCCAGATAAGCGGCGCCGATAATCGCTTCCATCGCGTTAGCCAGAATATAGCGGCGCGCCCGGCCGGTGTCTTTGTTCTCTCCTTTGCTGAGAAAAAGAAAATCATTAACGCCCAATTGCTCGGCAATGCTGGAAAGCATTTTAGCGTTAACCAAAGCCGCCCGCCAATTGGTCAGGTCGCCTTCGGGACTGGGATAATTCCGGTAAAGATGCTCCGTCACAATCATTTCCAGGACCGCATCGCCCAAAAACTCCAACCTTTCGTTGTCCTCCAAACCAAAATCAGGATTTTCGTTTATATACGACCGATGAACTAACGCCTGATTTAAAAAATCTTTACTATTAAACTCTATTCCAAGTTTTTTTTCAAGAGGAGATAAATCCATTAAAATTTAGAATTTTTATTCGTTTTTCCCCGGTTCGCCGATTTCCCGGTAAACCGTTCCCAAAACGCCGTTGATAAACCGGCCGGAAGATTCGCCGCCGAAGGTCTTGGCCAACTCAATCGCCTCGTTGATGGCGACTTTAGGAGGAACCTCGTCCCGATTGCCGAACAAAAGTTCGTACAGCCCGGCCCTCAAAACATTCCGATCAACAACAGTAATCTGGTCTATTGGCCACTCCGGCGCCGACTTTTCAATAATCTTATCCAGTTTCTCAAGGTTCTCAATCACCCCGTTGACCAACTGCCAAATAAAATCGGCATCTTTTAAACCGGGCCCAAACTCTTTAATGTTCCGCTCTACGATTTTTTTTAAAACAGCGGGATTCTTACCTTTAAAGTCCCATTCGTAAAGCGACTGTATGGCGATGCTTCTTGAAAGATGACGATTTGCCATAATTTATTTTTTAGACAGCCCTTCCATGCTCAAATCTTTGTCTCCGGTCTGCCCTTTTTCCTGTTCGGCCAACTCTTTCGTTTTTTTCTTTTGCTCTTTTTTGGTCAACTTGGCCATAACGTCAATCACTTCCCGGCCGCCGTATGTCCCGCAATTAGAGCAAAGACGATGAGGCAGAACTGGCGCGCCGCACTTGGCGCAAACCAAAAAACCTTGCTTTTTTAAGGCCTGGTGAGAACGTCCCCTATTTCTCCTTGATTTGGTATGTCTCTGCTTTGGTACCGGCATACTATTTTATCCGAATCACCTAATTCTATAACCGGCAAGCCGGCATTGTCAATCCCGTTAGAAATCACGGAAACTTCGTGTTTTATTTCTAATGGGATTTACAATAGTTTTCTATCGCTTTTTTAAGCGCGGCAACGGCCATGCCGGCGCAGTGGACTTTGACCGGCGGCAATTCTCCCAGCTCATTAACCACATCCTGATAAGTGATTTTCTCGGCTTCGGCCAAGGTCCTCTCCTTGGCCAATTCGGTAATCATAGAAGAGGTGGCAATGGCCGAAACACAACCCATTGTTTCAAAGGAAATGTCCTTTATCCGGCCAACGGAAACCTTGAGGTAAATTTTCATCACGTCGCCACACTGCGGATTTCCGGCCTCGCCGACCGAGTCCGGATTTTTCATTTTGCCCATATTCTTCGGGTTTTGAAAATGTTGGATAACTTTTTTGCTGTACATGAATCAATATCTCGGTCTAACTTTTACGCTTTTATACCCGGCAATTTTTCTCAACCGCTCTATGATCGGCGGCAGAATTCTTAAAACATAATCTATTTCAGCCGCCGTCGTTTGTTTGCCTAAGGTAAAACGGACGCTGATATGGGACTGCTCCGGCGCCAGACCGATTGCCGACAAGACATGCGACGGCGACAAAGAATGGCTGGCGCAAGCCGAACCGGTGGAAGTAAAAACGCCCTTTCGCGACAAGACAAAGACAACGCTTTCTCCCTCGGCGCCGGCGAAACTAAAGTGAGCGTTATTGGGCAACCTTTCTCTTAGAGAGCCGTTTAGAATAACGTCGGGAATATCTTTCAGGATGCCGGTAATCAGTTTGTTTCTTAGTTTTTTAACCTGGGCGCCCCGGGCCGGACTGATTCTTTTTATCGCTTCGCCCAAGCCGACAATGCCGGCGACATTTTCCGTCCCGGAACGCATTCCTCTCTCGTGCCCCCCGCCGCGAATCAGCGGGCTGATGGCCGTTCCTTTTCTAAGGTATAAAACGCCGACTCCCTTTGGTCCATAAATTTTATGGCCCGACAAAGAAAGTAAATCCACTCCCAGCTCGTCAACTTTACAGCTTAGATAGTTGATTGCCTGGACGGCGTCGGTGTGAAAATATATTTTCTCTTTTCGGCCGGCGTTCAATTTTTTGAGCAGCTGTCCGATTTCTTTTATCGGCTGAATAGTCCCGATTTCGCTGTTGGCGAACATCACTGAGACCAGAACCGTATCTTTTCTGATTGATTTTTCCAATTCTTTCACCTCAACTAACCCGTCTTTATTGACCGGCAAAACCGTCAACTCCGCCCAACCCTTCTTTTCCAAAACCTGACAGGGCTCCAGAACCGCCTTGTGTTCAATAGCGGAAGTAATGAGATGCGGCTTTTTAATCCCCCGGGAAGCCATTTTCTCCGCCACGCCGCCAATAGCCCAGTTGTCGCTTTCGGTCGCGCCAGAAGTGAAATAAACTTCTTCGGAAAGACAGCCCAAAAAATTAGCGGTTTGGCGGCGCGCCGCCTCAACCGCCCGACGGGCTTCTTCGCCCAACTGGTGGACGCTGGAAGCATTGCCGTATTTCTGACTAAAGTACGGTCTCATTTTAGCGGAAACAACCGGGTCCACCGGCGTCGTCGCAGCATTATCCAAATAGATTTTCTTTAGCGCTTTCATTTTTAAATGATATCAGCCCAATCGCCTTTTGTCAAACCCAATTATGATTCTTCTACTACTGGTTAATCCCCAGCATTTGGACTTCAAAAATCAAAACGGCGTTGGGCGGGATAACGCCCGAAACGCCCTGTTCGCCGTAAGCGAAAACCGAAGGGATAATCAGTTTTCTGACCTCGCCGACTTTCATTCCGGCCACGCCCAAATCCCAGCCGGGAATAACCTGGCCGGCGCCAAGGGTAAAACTAAACGGCTGGCCGCGGTCAACGCTGGAATCAAACTTGGTCCCGTCTTCCAGCGTCCCGACATAATGGACCGAGACCGTATCGCCGTTTTTAGCCCCCTCGCCCTTGCCCTGTTGTAAAATCTGAGCCATTATTTTCGGCTCGCCGGCATCGGCCGCCGCCGTCTGGCCATTGGCCGATTGGCTATCATCCGACCGCGCTCCGTTCGCGCCGGCGACGCTCGCCTTGTCCATATTAAAATCAACCCCCTCCACCGCTCTTTTACCGCCGATTATTTTAGAGATGAAATACACTCCGCTGGCGATAACGGACAAAACCACAACAATTGGAATTATTTTTTTCATGGCGTTGGTCTCCTTATTTTAAAGTTTAATTTATACAAAACTTAATAAATAATCGGCGATCTTTTTAGATATGTTGTATCGACTAATCCTTTCGTGAATTATTAAACTACAAGCGGTATTTATCTCGTTTAAAACATAACCGTCTTTGGTGGAAAAAACATCTACAAATGAAATTTCTGCTTTAAATTTTTTAGCTACATTTTCGGCAAATTCCAATAAATCCCCGGGAGGATTTTTATAACATTGAATTTTTGTATTTAGACAAACACTACATTTCCATCCCTGATTGGGCTCATCCCAAAAAACCGCTTTCTCTAAAGCTCCGTAGCCTATTACAATAACTCTGTTCAATTTTAAATAATCAACAAATTTTTGGACAACTAATTCTTACGTAGGAATTTTATTAATTTCCTTAAGCTGACTAATATCGGCGTTATCAAATTTAAAACAAAATTCCCCTTGCCCTTGACTAATCATGGGTTTAACTACAGCCCTTCCCCATATTTCTACTTTTTCTTTAACAAAAGGAATTGCTTCCTTTTTATCAATTTTAATAGTTTCGGCGCAAGGAATATCTTTTTTTATCGCGTAAATACAGGAATTAAATTTATCGCTTGTTAATCTTATTGCCGCCGGAGAATTTATAATTTTATAACCCCGTTCTTCAAGTCCTCCTAAAACTTTAGACGTATAATTTGGGTGAGCTGTCCGGGAATGAATTAGTGTAGTTTTGGAAGAGCATTTATTCTTGTCTAAATATTCCCTTAGATTTTTTATGTCTGTTATGCCGCAATAATGGCCCGCTAAATTTATTTCTTTGGCTATGAAATCCGCGTATTTTTGGCCTTTAATTGTTTTAACAATAACTATCTTTGGGATAATCATAATAATCTATCTTTAATTTGTGGTAATGAATATA
>PFWG01000057.1 GCA_002791035.1 Candidatus Portnoybacteria bacterium CG_4_9_14_3_um_filter_43_11
ATAGAAACTCCGCCCTTAATCAAAACGCTTAAGTTTTCGGCCAGACGAGCCAAATAGGTTTTTTTAAGGATTTTGCCAAAGATTGGAATTTTTAATTTAAGCGCGTCTATTTGGGCTTTTCCCTCTTCGCCCTGATTGTATTTCCAGATAAAAACGCCAAACCCGACCAAAAGCAAAAACAATAGCCAGCCGTAATTTCTTAAAACATCGCTGGAAAAAATAACCAGTTTCGTCGACCACGGCAGTTCCTGGCCTGATTCCATTAGAACAGAAGTCAGATTTGGTATAACCATAACCATAACTAATATGCCGGCGATGACAAACGCGCCCAGAATAAAAGCTGGATAAGTCATCGCTCCGCGAACTTTCGAAATCAAGTAATACTCTTTTTCCAGGTGGTCGGCCAGATATTCCAAACTTTCTTTCAGCCCGCCGGAAACCTCGCCGGTTTTGACTAAATTGACGGCAAAAGACGAAAACAATTTCGGGTAGTTAGACAGGGCCTTAGAAAAAGAGGCTCCGCCGTCAATCTTATCAGCTGTTTCCAAGATTACCTCTTTGAAGCGCGGGTTGTCTTCCTGTTCACCGAGAATTCTTAACGACTGGACCAGAGAGACATCGGCGTCAATTAAAATGGCTAATTGCCGGAAGAAAATAAAGACGCTCCGGCGTTTGACTCTTTGAAAAATTTTGATTTCCTTGGCAAAAAAAGGCGCTCTTTCGGATGATTCAAGTTTCAAGACCAATAAGCCCCTGTCTTGAAGAACATCTAAGGCCGCCGACCGGTTAGCCGCTTCAATGGTTCCCGACTGGGAGCCGCCTTTTTCTGTCCGAGCAAGATAGTTGAATTTCATAATCTCTTGATATATTATTTTTTCATCAGCATTCTTAATTCCGAAAGACTGGTTGAATAATTTTCGGCTTCTTCAATAGAGATCATTCTTCTTTTGACTAAATCCACCAAAGAGTGATTGAGCGAAATCATTCCTTCTTCAGAGCTGGTTTCAATAATCATATCTATCTGATGGGTTTTCCCTTCCCGAATTAAGTTCCTCACTGCCGAATTGGCAATCATTAATTCCACCGCGTTGATTACTCCGCCATTAAGACAGGGAATCAGCCGGCGGGAAAGAATTCCCAAGATTGTAGACGCCAATTGGGTTCTAATTTGTCCCTGTTGGTGGGGCGGGAAGCTGTCAATAATCCGATCAACGGTCTGCGCGGCAGTATTGGTGTGAAGAGTAGTCAAGACCAAATGACCAGTCTCAGCCGCCGTCACGGCGTTAGCAATCGTTTCTGGGTCTCTCATCTCGCCGATCATAATCACATCCGGGTCCTGACGGAACGATTCCCTCAGGCCGCGCGCGAAACTCTGGACATCCTGACCGACTTCACGCTGGTCAATAACACAGCGATTTTCTTCAAAGAGGTATTCAATCGGGTCTTCTATAGTAATGATATGGTCGGCTCGGGTCTGGTTGATTTCTTCAATGAGCGCCGCCATTGCCGTCGATTTACCATGACCGGAAGGACCAACCACCAGGAAAAATCCCTGCATGGCCTGGGCAAACTGGGCGCAAATGGGAGGCAAATTCAATTCTTCTATACTTCTGATTTTTTTAGGAATAAGGCGCATGGCTACGCCAATCTTGCCTAGTTGGTAAAAGATATTTACTCGAAAACGGGTTTTGTCTTTGTGCGCGAAAGACAAATCAATATCCCTTATTTGAAACAACTGCTCTTTTTGCTCCTCGGAAAGCAAAGTAAAAGCCAGTCCTTCGGTATCTTCCCCCGTTAAAATCTTTTCTTTTTTACTTTCGGCGCCATCGGTCAGCTTTCCGTCAATTCTAAAAAGAGGCGCTTGGTTAATTGACAAATGAACATCGGTGGCGTCTTTTTCTATTGCTTGGTCTAATATCTGGTCAAGCTTGGCCTTGTATTCTCCGTTAGTCATATATTATCTTCTTGTCTATTCCTCCACGACTCTTAACATTTCTTCGAAAGATATTAACCCCTTTAAGACCTTGAAAATCCCGTCTTGCTTCATGGTCACCATTCCCTGCCTTTTGGCCTCTTCCTCTAATTTTGATTCAGTCAAACTCTCATTGATTATTTTTTCAAGTTCCGGCGTCATGCTAAGCATTTCGTAAACCGCCACCCGGCCTTTTGTCCCTTTATTGCCGCATTCTCTACAACCGACCGGACGACAAATTTTAAACGGCTTTTTCCAGGAAAACATTTTCCTTTGCTCTGGCGTCAGCTCGGCCAACTCTTTTTCTATCTCATCGCTCACTTGCTTGGGCGCTTCAATTTCTTTCTTGCATTTCTCGCACAGCCGCCGGACTAACCGTTGGGCCATCGCTAAGTTCACGGCGGACGGCAGAAGAAAAGTGCTTATCCCCATATCAACCAATCGCGGAATCACTCCAATAGCGTTGTTGGTATGAATAGTTGAAAGAAGGATATGGCCGGTCAGAGCGGCATGAATAGCCAAAGACGCCGTCTCCTGGTCTCTGATTTCTCCAACCATAATCACATCCGGGTCTTGGCGAAGAATATGGCGCAATCCGGAAGCAAAAGTATAATTTATCTCCGGCCGGATCTGCGATTGACTCACGCCTTCAACATAGTACTCAATCGGATCTTCTAAGCTGACGATATTGGTCTTTTCGTCATTTAATCGGGTCAGGATAGCGTATAAGGTCGTTGTTTTTCCCGAACCAGTCGGACCGCTGATTAAAATTGCGCCGAACGGTTCTTCAATCGCCCGCTCTAAAATATCTAAATTGTATTTCTCAACGCCAAGCTGAGAAAAATCGCTCAGCGCCGACAAGGGATCCAAGACCCTCAAAACAACTTTTTCTCCGCCTTCGGTCGGAAAAGTGGAAACGCGAAAGTCAATTTTCCTGGAAGCAATCACGGCGCTAAACCTGCCGTCTTGCGGAATTCTGCTTTCGTCAATCTTCAGGTCGGAAAGAATTTTTATTCGGGAAACAACCGAGGGATGAACCTCGTTGGGCAAAAACAAACTGATTTGAAGAAGGCCATCTATTCTAAAACGAACACGGGTCCTTTTTTCTGACGGCTCAATGTGGATATCAGAGGCCTTGCTCTCAATGGCATTATTGAGGATTATCGCCACTATCCTGGTAATTGGCGCCTCGGCGGAAATACTCTTGGCTTCTTCTTTTCTTTCTTTGGGCCTTATCTTCTCCCTCGCCTCTAATTCCTTTCCAAGCTCTTGAAGGGCTTTTTTGATTTCGCCGCGAAAACTCCGGTATTGTTTCAAAACTTTTTTTAAACCGATTTCGTCAATCAGATAAATCTTGGCTTCCAACCCGCCGCTTCTGATAATAAACCTTAAGGCGTCTCTGGCCTTAAGGTTTTCCGGGTTAACCATCCCAATCTCTAAAACATTCCCTTTTCGCGAGACCGGAACGAACCCGTAAAAGGCCGCTGCCTCCTCGGGAATCTCTTTTAAAACCTCAATCGGGATTTCTTTGTCATTTAAATCAATATACGGAATTTTTAAGCCATCCGCCCTTTTCTTTGATTCTTCTATTTTTGAATTACTTTTCGCGCCGTCAACAATCTCTATGCCGGTTTCTTCGGTCAAGTCGTCTTCCCGATTTTCGCTATTATTTGTCTCTTTTCGCGCAACCATAATTTAAAAGCAACAGATCTCTTCAATTAATAGGAAAATGGGTTTTTCCTGCCTTTTTGCTCTATCTTCAGAGGCCAATCCTTGAATGTCTTAAGCGCTTGAAAACGGGAACTCTCCAAAAACCCGGCGTCAAAATCTATCTCTGCTATGATTTCATCAACCGAAATCTCTGATGAGCTCCCCCCGGGTAAATTTTGCTCAATAAGCGAAGAGATATCTTCGGTCACGGCCGGCGAGTAAAAGAAATTAAAATAGGCGACCGCCCCGCCGGCTAAAATTAAAACTACAACTGCCATCAAGGCGATTTTTTGTTTCTTTCCCTTGTCTTCTGGATTTGATTTACCTAAAAAAGCGTTAAAGGCCATAATTTGAAAATTAGAAATCTAATTCCTTTTTATTGATAATAAACATTGATATTCAAGCCAAATTCAAATAGCCCCGGACCGCTCTCCGAATCCTTGCCCGGAGAAATCCTGATTGAACTGGCTTCCATTGTGCGCAAAGAACTCTCCAGATCATTTAGAAACCCCTTAAATGCTTCGTAAGAGCCGCTTAAATTCATCTCAACACCCGCGGTTGAAAACCCGGCTATTAGGGAGGACGATTCCTGGGAGGCGTTTTTCCCGGCGCCGCCGCTTTCTTCTTCAATTCCTGAAAATTTTATTGAACTCAATAACAAGCCGTTCTTCATCGCTATAGTGTCAATCTGGGAAAGATCATAGGAAACATCTTCTCCGTTCGGCAACGCTAAAAAAATTCTGTCAATGTCATCTTTTGAGTCAAGATATTTCTTTTTCAATTCGTCCTGTTTAGCCAACAAGGTTTCTATTTTGATAATCTCCTCGTTTTTAGATTTAATCTCGTCCCTTACCTTTCCGATTGAAGCCCAAAGCGGTTTAATAGCCCAAAATATCAGGGCCAATCCCGCTGCCAGACAAATTAAGGCAATGATAATTTTTTTCATGATGCTATTTTTGATAAAAACCGCTTGGTTTTAATTGTAATTCAATCGTGGAGTTAATCTGTCCGGAATTATCCGTACCGACTGAATTGAAAGTCGCCTTTTCCACCCGGCCGTCATTTTTAAAAACTACCATCTGCTTGACCAATGAATCGACATTAATCGCTAATGTCTCTAAATTAACGGTCATTTGGGCCAGGTCGCCGTTAAAACTGGCGAAGCGAACCTGTGGGACAACCAAATCCTCAATTAAGGTAAAAATACCCGAAGAATAAACCTGGTTGTTTAAAATATTCTTAAGTCCTTCAATTTTATCCTTCAAATCCATCAGATTATTCTCAAATTCAACGTCTCTCGTCTGGTTTAGTTCGCTGATTTTTTGAGCCAGTCCGTCTTTCTGCTTATCCAAGCTCATCTTATACCCCCACAGCCCCAAATAAAGCAAAATTGCCACAATTAAAAACATTAAAGACAGGCCAAACAGAAAGCCGCCTTTTAGAGTTATGTCTTTGCCTAATTTAGAAATATTTTCGGAAACGCCTTTAGAAAGCCCGTTTTTAGAGGAAAAACCAAAACCGGGGCTATCCCCTTTATCCCTATCGCTTTCCCTTGGCATAAGTTTAATGTCGTTCATTTCCTTAATTGATATTTTAATAGCGGCTATCCTCTCATCGCTAAGCCGACGGAAACGGCCAGCGCTAAACCAAGTTTTTTCAAGACCGGTTTAAGCGCCGCCGGATACTCTATCCGGGCAAAAGGATCCCCGACTGAAACATCCAGAGACAAATTTTGAGTCAAGTAATCAACAAAACCGACCAGATGGACCCCGCTTCCGACTAAAACGCACTTCTCTATCTTTCGTTTGTATTTATTTTGATAACTGTCAATAATTTTTTTCATCTCCGCCACAATCAGTTTCAAAACCGTCTGGCTGATTACTCTTGCTTGGACGGATTGCTCATCCGACATCCACGACTCCGACAAATCTTTTTTGACTTGCTCGGCCTTCTCCATATCAAAACTCATTTGCTCGGCAATCGCTCTGGTGATTTTCAATCCGCCTAGCTCTAAATTGTGAGTCAGACGAACATAGCCGTCGTCAATAATACTGGCGCTGATGGAACGCGCTCCGACATCAAGAAGCATAATCCCGCTTTTGTCATTGCCGACCAGCGCCCGACTCAAACTAAAGGTTTCCTCTTCAATCATCTCCGGCGTCAACCCGGCCGCCGCCATTGTCTCGTTGTAATAGGCGATAACTTTTTTAGGAACAGCGATAATCAAGACCTGGCGTCCAGCCATTTTATTCGGCGGACTGACCAAACTCCAATCCAAAACCACTTCGGAAATTGGAATCGGAATATACTTTCTGGCCTCAAACGGCACCGCCGAAGCGACTTCTTTCTCTGAAAAGTTGGGCAAGTCAATCAGAGTGGAAAAACTTGAATAGACTGGAACGGAAAGATAGGCCTCTTTCAAATCAATCCCCGCTTCTTCAAGCAACTCTTTGATTATCTTCGCCATTTCCCGAACCGGTATCTTTGCCGATTCTATCCCTACCTGATAATTATTTCTTTTTAATTGTCCTTTTAAAGAATAAATGGCGTAGTTTTTCAATTTGTATCTTTCTTCGTCCTTTTCCAACTGGACCATCTTGACCGCTGAAGCTCCAATATCAATTCCTAAATAGCTTTTTGGTTTTCCTTTAAAAAAGTTGAATAGCGACATCTTGCTGGCAAAATTATACCATAGTCCCAGAAACAATTCCAAAAAAGATATCCACAACTGCTTTTAGTCCGGCATAACTGCGGAATGGTATAATTTAGAAATGGAAAAATTTCTGCCGCCGGCGTTTTTTAAAAACGCCCAATTTATTCTTGACCTCATTTTCCCGGTCAGCTGCTTTGGTTGCGGCAAAGAAGGCGATTGGCTCTGCCCGGTCTGTTTCGGCAAAATCACGCTTGCGGACCGAACGCGCGAAACAAGTCCGCCGCTTGACAAAGTATTAATCGCCTGCGACTACAAAAACCAAGTCGTCAAAAAATTAATTTTAAACCTGAAATATAATTTTATCCGCGACCTGGCCGGACCTATTGGTAAATTAATGAGCCGGAAATTATCCCGATACTTATCGGAAAACAACTCCGCCGTTTTAATCCCTGTCCCCCTTCACAAAAAGCGCCTGCGCTGGCGCGGCTTCAATCAAGCCGAACTTCTGGCCAACGAAATCAACCGCGACTCAAATATTCCTGTCGTCGGCAATGCCTTAATCCGCCACCGCCACGCTTTACCGCAAGCAAAAATTAACGACGCCTCCGCCAGAAAAGAAAACATCAGAAATTCATTTGCCATCAATCCTGATTTCAGAGTAAATTTAAAAAACAAAACCGTTATTCTGATAGATGATATCTGCACCACCGGCGCCACTTTGGCTGAATGCGCCCGCGCCCTAAAACCGCTCCAGCCAAAACAAATCTGGGCGCTGGTCTTTGCCAACGGTTAACGGCCAAAAGAGGCGACATTCAATGTCGCCTCTTTTAAATCTACTGCCTAAAAACACTTGAAGAGATACCTAAAATAGATTATGCTAAAAGCAATTGGGAGGAGTCGGATAATGGCATTCCAGCGGCTTGCTAAGCCGTAGCCCTTAATTGGGCTTGCGGGTTCGAGTCCCGCCTCCTCCGCCAAAGATAATAGTAGTTTTATGCCCGGCGCCGCTTTTAAATTTTTAAAGGAGAGGAATGGATTTACACTCATTGAATTGCTTGTTGTGATAGCGATAATAGGAATTCTTTCTTCTGTTATATTTTTAAGCACGAGGCAAGCAAGAGATAACGCGTATTTTGCTAAAGCGAAAAAAGAACTTCGTAGTTTTCACGAAGCTATAGAATTATACCTAAATGATAGCGGCGGCGATTATCCGCCTGACGCAGACCGCGACATTCCGCCAGGCCTTGAACAGTATCTATCCTCCGGTATTTTACCTGATGCGGCATAGCCGGGAAGCGTGTTTGACTGGGATAATTGGGAAGATCCTGATACGGGAGAAAAAATTTATCAGATAAGCATTCGATTCTGTCCTATCGGTCAGCCGGACCAATGCCGTTTCCCCAATCAAGATTGGGCGGAAGATTTCGATATTAACAGCAGTGTTTATTATTGCATATCAGGACCATGTAGGGCGCATATTGACGAACCAATCAACCACCCTGGTTATTGTGTAAACTGCGGAAATTGATTAATGTAAGAATTTGCCGCCAAACCTGCCTACCGGCAAGCAGGAAAAAATTTGTCATATTTGGAGAGGTGCTTGAGTGGCCGAAAAGGACAGTCTT
>PFWG01000042.1:0-5382 GCA_002791035.1 Candidatus Portnoybacteria bacterium CG_4_9_14_3_um_filter_43_11
GATGTATTCAATGGCGGCGGCAATCGGCGGGATGCCGCAGCCGCCGGTGACCAGCACCAAATCCTTGCCTTCAATAAAATCCATTGGAAAGCCATTGCCATAAGGGCCGCGCAAAAATATTCCATCGCCTTCTTTTGCCCGATGGAACGCCTCGGTCAGTGTGCCGACTCGCCGGACAACAATATCCAGATATGAATCGTTATACGGCGAAGAGGCCGGTCCAAAGGGCGCTTCGCCATAGCCGAAAATGCCGGCTAAGACGAACTGGCCCGGATTAAAAATCAAGCCCTGTTTGTTTTTTAGAAATTTGCCCTTCTCTCTGACTAAACGAAAAAGTTTGACATTGTCGGAATGCTTCTCAATCTTTTTTATTTTGACTTTGAACGGCTGATAAATATTGGTCATTTCTTTTTGTAATCTCCGACGATTTCCAATAAAACCTTTTCAATACTGATGCCGGCCGGACAATATCTGGCGCACTGTCCACAGGCAACGCACTGCGTTCGGCCGTATTCTTTGTACGCCCGAACAAACTTGTGATAAAACCAGTTATAATACCTCTCCTTGATACTTTTGTGAAAATTATGCCCGCCGGCCACCTGGGCGAATCTGGGCAAAGTGCAGGCGTCCCATTGCCGGCAACGGACGCATTTCTCCCCGTCCAAATCAACTCTGTCCTCAATTGAAAAGCAATGGCAAATTGGACAAACATAGGTGCAAATCCCGCAGCCCAAACATTTTTTGCCCAACTCGTCCCAGATTTTATGCTTGGTCTGCCATGACCAAGCCACCGCTTCCGAAAGCAATTCCGGATCTAAAAGCAATTCTTTGAGCGGCTTTGATTCAGGCAGATATTTTTTAATCTTCGGCTTCTCTATCTCCTTAAAAAAATCTTTTTTAATCAACTTTTTCCCTTGGGCGGTTAAAATCAGCGCCCGATACTGCTCTTTGTTTATCTTTTCCAAAATCAGGTCTCCGCCCGACGCCGCCTCAACCGACTGGTCAACAATGCCGACTAAGACCGACTGGTCCCTTTTCTGCCAGTAATACCAGTCTGGCCGGGGAGTTTTCATAATTTCGTCCAATTGCGTCATCGCTTCCAATTCGCCCAAATGCGAACAGACCAATAGAAGTTTTTCCCTTTTTTCCGGAACGGACAACTTGCCGCTGATTTTATTAAAAATAAAAATATCTTCCTTTGGCGGGAAAAAATACTGCTTGGCCGGCAAGACCATTTTTTTTGTCTCAATAATAATAAAATTCTTTTTCAATCCAGCCAGCCAGCCCTTTATTTGGTTTTTCTCTATAATCAAGGACATCAAGTGTATAATATTAATTATAACACTAAATTATAAAAACGAAAATCCCGGCGCTATTTTAGCTACCGGGATTAACAAACTCATGGCATCCTGATCAGTCCCGCCTCAATTTTTCTCATCAAACTAAGGCAGGTATCCCTTTTTTCGACTGTGATCACAAGGATATTTTCACCCCTGTGATTTTCAGCGTACTTCTTAGCCAAGATCAAGGAACTTTTAACCTGGACGGGAACAAATTTCTGTATAGCACCGGATACAACGACAAGAAGAAAATCCCATCCTATGTTGTCCAGTTTTTGAATGGCGGAGGTGTTAATAAATCTCGTCACCCGGCTTTTAGGATTATTCTTCAACTGATACAGGGCTTCGCAAACCCTTTCTTCCGAAGATAATCCCTTTAAGAGGCGTTTTTGTTTTTTTCTTTTTATTTTCAAAAATCTACCCATTCCGCCCATTTTGTCGTAAATAACCGGAAGCCACCTCATGTATTCCGGCAGAACGTTTTTCTCAAGAACTTTTCTAGTTTTCACCCCAACCACCTCCTTTTAAAAAATTTTGAGAGAACTATTGAATTGAATACTTCTCAATGACTGATTCAAAAACATCCAATGGCTGGTTGCCGACAATTTTTTCGCCATTGATGAAAAATGTCGGCGTGCCGGCGACGCCGTCCGCGTCGGCCTTGTTAAACCAATCCTTTATCTGGTCGTCGTATCTGTTATCGCCATGACAGGCATTAAATATTTCTTGATTCAACCCCAATTTTCCAACGATGGATTTAACATCGTCAACCGAGTCCAAATCCTGAATATGGCTAAAAAGATATTCGTTAAATTCATAAAAAGAATCTTGTTCGTTGGCGCAGAGGACAGCGGCGCTTAATTCCACCGGGGAAACCAACCGAGGAATTATTTTTAATTTGCCGGTCTGGACATATTTTTCAATCAAGGTCGGCAGGTTATTCAAATGAAAGTTGACGCAATGGCCGCAGAGATAGCTGGAATACTCAACCATTGTTACCGGCGCCTCTGGACTGCCTAAAATAATATCGCCATTTGCTTCGGATGCCGCCACCTTAATCCCGTTAGCACTATTATCCTCGTTTGACTGCCCGGTGTTTTCGTCTTGTTCACCGTTTTGATCGATAATAGAAGCTGTCTGACTGTTATCCACCTTGCTCCTGCTCCAATCACCATACCAAAACATCCCCGCTAAAGCGGCGACAGCGATTAAGCCCAAAATATATGTTTTTGCTTTCATGATATTTGCCCCTTATTAATTCTTGTTATTATATCACCGATTTCTTTAAAATACAACACTCTTTTTTTAATTCCTCTATTTTTATTGCCGTTCCTCGGGCAAAACCGCCGACTTGGCCGTCAGAACGAACTACCCGATGGCAAGGCACCCAACCATATGGATTTTTATTTAAAACATTGCCAACGGCGCGATAAGCTCTCGGCGCGCCGATTCTTTCCGCCACTTCTTTATATGTCGCCGTTTGCCCTTTGGGAATCCGGCTAACGACATAATACACTTTGTCTCTAAATGCCAGATTGTCAAAAACCGGCCGAAAACTTTTCCGGTGGATTTCCGACGGCCCGTATTTCTCCAGCGCCGCCAAATGATACTTGGTCCCGTAGCCCTTGTGCCGTCCAAAACCATACGGCGGATATTTGCGGTCCATCCTTTCCATCAGCCGGTCGCGGCTGACTTTGGCGATAATAGACGCTAAAGACAGCAGAAAAATCTTTTGGTCGCCGCCGACAATCGGACTCTGCCCTATTTTCAGCCGGGGAATGGTTTGATTGCCATCCAGAAACAAAAAAGCCGGCGAAAGAGCCAATTTTTTCAAAGACCTTTTCCAAGCTAAAAGAGTCGCCTGCCAGATATTAATTCGGTCAATGACTGTAGGATAAATATGGCTGACGCGCCATTCAATGGCAGGATTGTCTTTGACCCGTTTGAAAATTTCTTCCCTTTGTTTGGCCGAAAGCAATTTTGAATCTTTAACTCCCTTGATTTTGACTTCTTTTTTGAGAGCTACCACCGCCGCTGTCACCGGTCCGGCCAAACTATTACCTGTAAAATATCCCGTCCCATTTCTTCTAACGTAAAAATTATGATATTGAGAAAGCTGAAGACAAAAAACCTTTCCTTTGTAAAATATCTTACTTCTATGTAAAAACTTTACATGAGCTTTATTATTTCTACGTAAGCGAATCTCAAAACAAGGAACTTTATTTTCTTTTTTTATTAATCTTCCTTCTATAAAACTATCCTTTAATGTCCTCGTAACTGTATGATATGTCCATCCTGCCTTTAATAAAATTTCTTCGAAATCATCCTTTAGTTTGTCGGAAGTCGTATAATATGTACAAATTTCTTTTCTATTTTTGCCAGTATAACAACTTCCATCGCCCAATATCATCCAATCTATAAGAATATTTAAAAATTCTGGAGGCAAATCTTTAATATTTTTAGGTATAAATTTATCATAACATATCCCAAACTGCTTTAGATATTCGTATAATTGTTTACTATAACATTTAAAACCGGTTTTAAACCTACTAAACCTGAATGGAAGTTTTTTAAGTAAATAATAAATTTTTTTATATCTACTTTGAGATGCATTCTCATATTGAGAAATAGTTATCCTATAAGATCCCTTTTTCTCATCGTAGTAAACAGAGCCCTCCGACAGAAATATCCCTAAAAAAGAAACCCATAGTTTCATATCTATAAGCTTTCTTTTATTTTTATCTGTCTTGGATAAATTAAAACTTTTATTGTCTACTCCTCCCCATTTCCCCCCTCGCGGTAAAAAATCATTGGCGTTTATCTCGGTGACTATTTTTCTTTCTTTTCTCGATTTATATCCAATCAACTTCAATTTATTATTATCTTCTTTATCTCTTTTAAAAACCCTTCTTAGGACAGTAAAATGATGATCGGGAGTTACAACTATATCTATCCCTCGATTTTTTAACTCTATAAGATTACCCTCAAAATCTTTTTCTATAATTTTTCCTATTTTCTGCCATTTTATATGACCATTACTAGTATAAGATAATACTTTGTCTTTTAAGGTAATCTTACTATAAAACTTCCAACCATTGTTAGTTAATACTTCAGCGTCAATCCTTTCGCATCCCCGCCCAACTTCGTCTATGCCGGCAACAACCGGATACTTTTTAAAAACTTGTTTTTCCCGATAGGAAAACATAACTATTTTAATTCTTCCACTAGATTGGGCGGCGTTTGTCCTTCCAGCGCCGTGATAATATTTTGAGCGGCCATCATGGCCATTTTATCCCGGGTTTCTTTGGTCGCTGAAGCGATATGAGGAGTTAAAACAACATTATCCAACTCTGCCAGTCCCGGGGTCAGCTTTGGCTCATTTTCATAAACATCCAAGGCCGCGCCAGCGATGGTCTTTCCTTTAAGCGCTTCCACCAGCGCCTGCTCGTCAATTACCGGTCCGCGGGAGGTATTGATTAAATAGGCCGTCGGCTTGAGCAGCGCCAGCCGTTCGGCGTTAATCAGATGTTTAGTGGCGTCGGTTAGAGCGGTATGCAAGCTGATAAAGTCCGCTTCTTTGAGCAAGTCGTCTATTTCGCGGTACTCCGCTTTTATTTTCTCCTCTATCTCCGGGTTGCGGTTGATGTCAAAGTAAAGAATCTTCATCCTGAATCCACGGTGCATTCTTTCCGCCACCGATGAGCCAATTCGGCCGAAACCGATAATCCCCAGCGTCTTGCCAAAAATATCCCCGCCCAAAAAGAGCTCCGGTCCCCAGGCCTTATATTTTCCGGCGCGGGTATATTGGTCGGCGGCAACGATTTTCTGCGTCGCGGCGAAAAGAAGTCCGACGGTATGGTCGGCGACGGCGTCGGTTAAAACATCTGGCGTGTTGGTAACTAAGATGTTTTTTTCTTTGGCGGCTTTGACATCAATATTATTATAGCCGACGGCGTAATTGGCGATTATCTTTAACTGCTTACCGGCGGCCCCCATCGCCTTGCCGTCAATCGTCTCGGTCAAAACCGATAAAATCGCGTTA
>PFWG01000042.1:5390-8058 GCA_002791035.1 Candidatus Portnoybacteria bacterium CG_4_9_14_3_um_filter_43_11
GACTTTTTCCAGCAATTCCTTTTCTGAAATTTTCCCCTCCGGGCCGACTTCAACCTCCCAGCCCTTATCTTTTAATAGTTTGATTCCTACAGCCGGAATCCGGCGAGTAACAAATACTTTAGGCATATAAATTTCCTTTCTTTTCAGTTTCATTATACCATAAAAAAACAAAGGGCGCTCTATTAACAAGCGCCCTTATTAAAGATAAAAATCAGAAAGTAATTTTGCCGCGTAAGACCGTCATCCCTCTCCCGCATTCCGGACATTTTTTGATTTCACCGGTTATAATGACTTTTTGTCTGCTTTTATGCCCTGAGACATTATAACAGACCGACCTTTGAATTATGGTATCATTCAAAATAATACTATTCTCCTCCTGCCCTTGATAGGATTCCATTACATCTACCATAATCTCTCCTTTCTGTTTTTTTGGTTAGAGGTTAAAAGAACTACAATTTACCCATTCTTATTTCTTTCTTTATTCTATCAAAAAACCGGGCCATAAGCCAGAGATTATGCTCGGTTGCCAGGCGCGCCGCTAAAATCTCGTTGGCCTTGAATAGATGATTCAAATACGCCCGGGAATAATTCTGGCAGGCATAACACCGGCAGTTTTTCATTACCGGCTGGTTATCAGTCCGGTGAATCGGTCTCAAAATATTCATTTCTCCTTTATTGGTCAAAAATACTCCGTGGCGGCCCAGTCGAGTCGGCATCGCGCAGTCAAACAGATCAATCCCTTTTTTAACCGCCATTTTGATGTCATTCAGATAGCCGATGCCTAACAAATGGCGCGGTTTGCTTTCGGGCAAATAGGGAATAACCCAATCCAAAACGTCGTCCACCCGGCCCAAACTGTCCCCGACGCCATAAGAGCCGCCGACGCCAAACCCATCAAAAGGCAAACTGCCGATAAACTGGGCGCTGGCTTTTCTGAGCTCCTTAAATGGTCCACCCTGGACAATACCGAATAAAAATTGGCCGGTTCTTTTTTTAATTTTCAAGCATCGTTTCGCCCAACGATGAGTCCGCTCCATTGCCTTTCTGTTATACTCATAGTCAGCCAACGGTGAAGTAGCTTCGTCAAAGGCAAAAATAATGTCGGCGCCCAAATCCTCTTGGATTTTAATTGAAATCTCCGGCGTAAAGCGATGCCGGGAGCCGTCCAAATGGGAAGTAAAAGTAACGCCGTCCTCGTCTATTTTAACTAATTTCAGCTTTTGGCTATTATCCCTTAAACCAACCTGCTCCGGCTTTAAAATCTTGCCGATGCCGGAACCGAAACCGCTGCCCAAACTAAAAACCTGAAAGCCGCCGCTGTCGGTCGCAAGCGGACCGGGCCAATTCATAAACTGATGCAAGCCGCCCAGTTTTTTAATCAGTTTGTTCCCCGGCTGAAGATACAGGTGATAGGTATTGGCTAAAATTCCTTCAAAGCCGATTTCTCTGACTTCTTCCGGCGTCAGCGCTTTGACCGTGGCTTTGGTCGCCACGGGAAAAAACGCCGGCGTTTTCATTACGCCGTGCTCCGTTTTAATCAGTCCCAACCGGGCTTTTGATTTTTTGCTTTTCTTTAAGAGTTTGAAAAACATTATTTCCTAAATCGGTCTAAAATATATTTAACCCATATATTTACTTGTTCGCTCGGAAGCGAAAACAAATTTTCATTTTGCTCGTTTGCTGCTTAAATAATATCCAACAGCGCCAAAAGCGACTGCCACATTCAAAGATTCTTTCTTGCCCAGCATCGGCAGATGGATAATCGCGTCCGACTTGTCCAAAGCGCTTTTGGAAACGCCTTTGATTTCGTTTCCAATAACCAGCGCCAAGGGAAATTTCGGCTTGAATCGGGTGTAGCAAACGCTGTTTGAGGCCTGCTCCAAAGAAGCAACCTTAATCTTGTCCTTTTTTAACCTATCAATAATCCGCCAGATTTGCCAGTGATATTCCCAGGCAACATTCTTTTCCGCACCCAACGCCGTCTTGGAAATTTTCGGATGGGGCGGCCGGCCGCAAATTCCGGTTAAAAATATTTTGTTGACGCCCAAAGCATCAGCGGTTCTAAAAATTGAACCGATGTTTTCCAAACTGCGAATATTGTCGGCGATAAGGTAAAATTTTTTCATTTCCGAACGAATAAGTAAATGTATATCTATTTTTGAAATATTTTAGGGCTGGCGGTTTTTCCGGCAGCCCTAAGATTAAAGGTTAATAGTCGTCACCGAGCGTCCGGCGATGACGATATTCGGCGTTCCAAGCGCCGCGGTCATTACAGGCGGCAGGTGCCGCCCACGGTTTCCGCGTTCCAAGCGAGTTTGGCGCCAAAGGGAGCAGTCCCATCTCCGCCACGATTTGAAGAAATAGGTCCTCCCAATCGTTAATGGCAGAGACTAAACTATTTTTCAAAAACAAAGCCCCCGCTGGACCTTTCCGGAGTTCAATTAGGCATTTGGTAAAAGTCGCCCGGGGAAGTTTCGGGTTAAATCTTCCCTGTGCAACTACTCTTTCCACCGCTTCCCGAAAAATTTCTTTTCTAATCTCTCCTCTCATTTTCTCTCCTCCTTTTTTGACTATTGAGACCCCTGAAAAACCCTCCAAGAAATGATATAATGGAGACATAGAATAATCAATCAATAACACCTCTATGTTTACTCCATTAAACCATCAA
>PFWG01000042.1:8071-10089 GCA_002791035.1 Candidatus Portnoybacteria bacterium CG_4_9_14_3_um_filter_43_11
CTATGTTTACTCCATTAAACCATCAACAGAGTTTTTCAAGCATTGAATTAAGCTCTTTATCAAAAAGCCGAACAGCCAAGTTCTTAGACGAGGTCAATAAGTTAATCAATTGGAAAGAAATTGAGGATATCCTTCAATCGCTCTATTGCCACAACAATGGTCGGCCAGCATTCTCTCCAATCACTCTAATTAGAGGCCTACTCTTAGAACAGTGGTATCGGCTCTCGGACAGAGCTTTGGAAGAAGAATTAAAGGATAGACTCTCCTTCCGAAACTTTGTCGGATTGAAAAGCGATCAGGACTCCCCGGACGAAACCACCTTTGTCAGATTCAGGCAAAAACTACAAGAACGTCACTTAGAAGAACAACTATTCAATCTCATCAGAGACCAATTAAGAAAAGATAATCTTGAAGTGAAAGAAGGTAAGTGTGTTCTAACCGACGCTTCAATCATAGAATCGCCCTACGGCAAAGAATCGAAAGGCAAAGACGGCAACGGGGATTTCATTCAAAGGAAAAACAAAGTAATCAAAGGATACAAAACCCATGTCGTGGCCAACCAGAAGGACAACTTGATTGAAACAGCGACTCTAACCGTGGCCAGCTGTCATGAATCAAGGTTTCTGGAACAAACACTGGCTCAAGTGAACGGGAAAATCAATTCGGTCATCGCTGATAAGGGTTACGCTTCCAAACAAAGAAAGAGAGAGTTTAAGCAAAAGAATATCTACTGCGGCATTTTGGAAAAACGAGAAAAAGGACAATTTAAACTTAGTCGGAAACAGAAGATTAAGAATCAACGGTTAATCAAAATCAGAGCCAAGGTTGAAAGAATCTTTGCGGTGGTTAAAAAGCATTATCGCTGGAACAGAGTAAGATATTTTGGTTTAAGGAACAACACTTCCCATATGTGGTATCTCTACACCGCCTACAATCTTCAGTTGGTCGCTTTAAAAACCATTAACTCTTCTTAACAATTCCGGGGCGGATTGCGTCTTTTTGCGGAAAAACAGAGTTTCCAGCAGACTAAACAAGAGAAAAAAGACTTAATCCATCCTTGAATTGGAACAATTTAAGGATAAGTTAGTCGAAGATTCTCCGACTGAGAGAATTATTTAAAAAGGTTAGGGTTTTTCAGGGGTCTCCTATTGACGGTATAATAACAAAAAAATATGAAATTGTCAAGGGAAAATGGCTTAATTACCGGAATAATTTCTTGGCTTCTCCCCAAAAAGCGTCGTTTCTCTGTACCTTCCGCTGGTACCACCATTCCACTCCCCATAAGTAGGCCTCGTCAAAACCGGTTCTTTTGGTATACTCTATCACCTCTTTGAACATATCCAAATCCATTGATTTTCCTTGTTCTTTTATTGATGTCTCATAAATCATTTTCGGACCCCAGGGTTCGGCCTGAAGCTCAATTAAAACAATTTTGTCTATGCCGGTAAGCCACTTAGTCAGTTTTTCCCTTTTATAATAAAAGCCGGGCGGAATCGGATATCTGAAATGGCCCAAAAAATCGCTCCAGATCATCCGATAAAGCGACGTTCCCAAGATATCGGCTTTGAGCGCCGGCTTAGTCCAATCGCTTAATTCGCCGCTGGTTGTCAGCATCACTGGTCTCCTAACTAAATCCAGCCTTCTGACTAAAGCGATCTCCTCGTCTAAAAATCCTTCATCTAATTTTGGGCATTCGCCAAAACTCTTTAAAAACGGTTCGTTCTCCACTTGCCAGACCTTGATGGCATTTTCATCTTTGTAGTGCTCAACCACCATAGAAAGCATCCTTAGAACTTTTTCCTCCTGTTTTGCTTCGGGCAAGCTCTTGACCCAGTCAGGAACATAGCACTCCGGCCAGCGCGGCAAACGGCGACCGACAGCCAAGATAATCTCGGCGCCTCTTTTACTCGCTTCCCTCACCTGCCAATCCAAATCGTCAAAATAAAATTGGTTGTCTTGAGGTTCTATCCCCGGCCAATAGGCAATTAAACGCAGTTTTCTGACCCCTAAATCGTCTA
>PFWG01000042.1:10104-10757 GCA_002791035.1 Candidatus Portnoybacteria bacterium CG_4_9_14_3_um_filter_43_11
CTTCCCGCCAGTCAATTCCCATCTGCTCGGCAAACGGCTGGCTAAAAGTTACGCCAAAAGTCACGGTTGACTCTTTCGGCAAAACGCCGCTGAAAATATACCAGACAAAGGCGATAAAAACGACTATCAGGAAAAACAAAAGGATTTTTATTACCCGAAAAGGATTCAGGATGTCGCGAAAAAAATTCATACTACCAAGCCAAGATTGCCAGACCGGCGCCAATAAAGACAATGGCGGCGATCTTTTGGAAAATGGCCTCCTTGTTTATTTGTTCTTTAATTATTTGGGGAAACTTAACGGAAAGAAAAACGCCAATGAGCAAAAGAAAAACATATTGGACTCCCTGAAGAGCGTTAACTAAACTAACGCTGCCTAAAAAGATGGCATAGTTGAGAAGAATAAAGGCCGTGGCGGAAAATCCTTTATTAAGGAAAAACAATCCGACGGTTTTCTTTTCCAAAACCTTGGTTTTCTTAAATATCAACTTACGGTTTGGGGGAAAAAGCAGAAATAATCCCGCCATCAGAAAAGCGCCCAAACGAGTCCAAATTAAACCGTTAATAAACGGCTGTTTCAAAAAAATATATTTGCTCAAGACAAAAGAACCAGAAAAGAAAAGGGAGGATAAAAGTATGACACCTAAAGCCGGCGC
>PFWG01000068.1:0-1607 GCA_002791035.1 Candidatus Portnoybacteria bacterium CG_4_9_14_3_um_filter_43_11
TTTTTCTTTGCCTAAATATTCAATAAAGAGCTTATTCCAGAGAGTTTCTTGTTGGTGGTAGAGGTATTTGGGCTCAAAACCGTCCTGGCCGAGCAAGGAAATGCCATTATCAAACAAATTAAAACTGACCAATTCTTCTTTTTCTCCGCCAGCAAAAATTCCGATGACCGCGTCCAGACCCGACCAGAAGCCCAATTTCGTTTCCGGCGATTCCTGGCTGAATTTATCAATTACCGCGCCGGCTTGGCTGAAATGCCAGGACTCGGGACTGAGATGCGGTTCAAACAAACGAGGATCGTCCGGATTCTTCTTGGCCAAATACGACGGCGCTATCCGCCAACTCATTCTGCCGCTATCGGGCAAGGACAGAGTGCTTGTTTCAACTTTGAGCGCTTCGGTCATTTTTCGGGCAAAATCCGGTTCCGGACTATACGACTTAAAAAGCCGCGCGTGCCAATCAACTTCAAAAATATAGTGAAGGGTCATAAACAAAAGATAAAGCGCTTCCCCGGGATTGATTTTTTTAACCGGAATAACAAAGACAATCCCCATTTCCTTCAGATGGCTCATATGGTGAAGTTTTCCGCCTAAGAATTTTTCCCCGATGCCGGCCCATTTGTCGGACAAAACCATTATTCTTATTTCTCTTTCCTCAAAATCATCCTTGTTTAAAGAAAAATATGGCTTTAAAAAAACATTATTAAGCCAATCATTGTCTTCGGCAAAACGCAGAGCGGAGAAAAGCTCAAAAATATCTTCTTTTTTGAGCATTTGTTCAACATCGCCATAACCCAACTCCGCCATAATCCTCCGGGGAGGATTATTTCTGAATAACTCTTCGGCTTTTTCTTTTTTGAGATAAAATCCGGTTAAATCACCGACTAACTTTTTAATTGCGTCAATCAACCCTTGATGGCTTCCCGCCTTTGAAAAGTCCGGTCGTCCGAAATAGTCCAAGAGGGCTTCGTTGGTCTCTTTGGTTTTTTTTAAAAGCGATTGAAAAACTTGTTCTGGCGTCGGGTGATCTTTTTTCTTAAAGCCCATCTCTTTTAGGGCTTGCTCAACCTTTTTTTTATTCTCTTGGACAATCCTTTCAATCACGCCCAAATGGGCAGGGCCGGACTTGCCGGCTATTTTATCCATCTTTTCCTTTAATTTTAAAATAATCCCCTCCGGCGTCCTTAGTAACCGGGCTAAAGTTTTGACTTCCGTATTCATATCTTCTCTTTTTTAACTGGTACTTTTTCCCATGGCCCCCAGTCGCCTTTTTTCAAAATGCCGTTGGTGGCGCCAAATTCCTGTAAAACCGCCGTGGCGTTGGCTGTTCCTAATTGGATAGCGTAAGAAATATCGTTTTTTTCAATATAGCCGGAAACAAAAGCTGAGGCAAAAGCGTCGCCGGCGCCCGTCCGGTCAACCATGCCCGATTCTGGAATTCCGGCCGAATAGCGATATTGGCCGTCAGAAACCATAACGCCTTCCGGACCTTTGGTCATAACGACAATGCCATCAATCATCTCATCTAATTTTTTAAAGATTTCTTTTTCAGCGGCGTAATCAATTCCGGTTAATTTGGCGCATTCTTCCTGGTTTAGTATTAAAATATC
>PFWG01000068.1:1656-2162 GCA_002791035.1 Candidatus Portnoybacteria bacterium CG_4_9_14_3_um_filter_43_11
CGGCCGGATTGGAGGAAATCTTAATGCCATTTTCTTGGGCGAAATTCATTAAAGGAACCAGCATCTGATGGCTTTTATCGGAAAGGGAAGCGATATAAAACCATTTGGTTTTGAGTTTATCAAAAGAGAGGTCTTTTTCGGTCAAATTATGACAGGCGCCATACTTTTCCAAAATACTCCGCTCAACGCCGGGCAAAGACAGAATAACCGAAAAAGCGGTCGGGCTGTCGTCTAATTCTTTAAGCAAATCCAAAAAAACGCCGTGCCTGGTCAATTCTTTTTTAACTTCCTGGCCAAAGCCGTCTTGGCCAACGGCGCCAAAATAAGCCGTTTTAAGTCCCTGTTCGGCAAAAGTGGCGGCTGGATTCGCGCCGCCTCCGCCCATGGCGAAAAAACTTTCGTTAATATGAATTTTTGAACCCAACGAAAGACACAGCCCTTTCTTGGTTTCAAACTCGTCGCTCTCAACCACTTTGAGTTTTTTGGTGCTCATAAAAACATCTTGG
>PFWG01000038.1:0-353 GCA_002791035.1 Candidatus Portnoybacteria bacterium CG_4_9_14_3_um_filter_43_11
CGGCGGCCTGGCTTAATCAGGGGCTGGATATTAAAAACGATGTTTTGAGCAGCGGCTCCGCCGCTTATCAAAACCTTCTTAACGCCAAGCGCTCCCTCGAGAGCGCCGATTTTAAGTCGGCGGAAGAAAGTTTCGGTTTAGCCCACGCCGACTTTTTAAAAATCCATCAGTCAATTAACCAGGTGGGCGAAGTCGCGCTGTCAATATTAGAGAAACTTCCGGGGGGGGCCTTGGTTTCTTCCGGCAGTCATCTGGTCAAAGTCGGGGACAGTCTTTCGCAGGCGGGCGAATCGCTTGTCTCGGCAGTCCAGTTGTTTTCTTTTGAAAATTTATTTGATTCTTTGAAATCAGCG
>PFWG01000038.1:438-7673 GCA_002791035.1 Candidatus Portnoybacteria bacterium CG_4_9_14_3_um_filter_43_11
ATGCTTTAGATAGAATTGCGACAGCCAATCAGGAATTAGGCCAAATAAAGACCAGCGTCCTGCCGGCTGAAATTCAAGACGAGGTTTTCTCGCTGAAAGAAAAACTGCCGCTTATTGAAGAAATGCTTCAGGGAATGGAGGAGTACTCGGATTCGTTCCTTAAGATTTTAGGCCAAGACAATCCACGCCAATACCTGCTGATTTTTCAGAACAACAGCGAAGCCCGGGCGACCGGCGGCTTTATCGGGACTTATGGGCTGTTGACTCTGGACCGGGGAGAAATGACCAGCTTGTTTATTGACGGCATTTTTAACGCCGACGGCCAGTTGCGCGAAAAAATCATTCCTCCTCAGCCGATTCAGAAAATCAGCACGGCCTGGTCCATGCACGACGCCAACTGGTTTGCCGATTGGCCGACTTCAGCCGGAAAAATCGCTTGGTTTTACGAAAAGACCGGCGGTCCGACCGTGGACGGGATTTTTTCCTTGACGCCGACCGCGGCGGAGCGGCTTCTAAGATTGACCGGCCCGATTGCCATGCCGGAATACGGCGTGGTTTTGGACTCAAATAATTTTGTTGAACTGGTTCAATACGAAACGGAAGTTGATTACGACAAAACGGCTAACCAGCCCAAGAAAATATTGGCCGATTTCGCGCCGAAATTCATTGAAAAATTAGCTGAATTATCCTCTGACGGCAAAAAGAAAGCGGTTGAAATAATTTTTGACTGTCTGGAACAAAAGCACATCCTGATTTATTTCAAAGACGGTTCTCTGGAAAATCTTGCCGTCAAAGAAGGTTGGGCGGGAGAACTCAAATCAACGGATAAAGATTATTTAAGCGTGGTTTCTTCCAATATTAACGGATTTAAAACCGACAAAATGATTGAAGAAACAATTTCCCATCAAGCCGAAATACAGCCGGACGGCGGCATCGTTGACACCTTAACGGTTGTCCGAAAACATCAGGGCGGCCAGACCAGTTATGACTGGTGGAATCGGGTCAACGCCAACTATCTCCGGGTCTATCTGCCGCTTGGTTCGGAATTGATTTACGCTCTCGGCCAGACCAAAGAATCATATCAGCCGCCGGTAAACTACCAAGAACAGGGATTTAAAAATGACCCGCTAATTGACTCCATTGAAAGCAAGACGGCCATTGACCAAAAGACCGGTACCCGGATTTCTGCCGAGAACGGCAAAACGGTTTTTGGCAACTGGGTCTATGTCAGCCCGGGCGAGACCGTTACGCTGACCTACAAATACAAACTGCCATTTAAAATTGACTTGACCAAACCAAGCGATAGTTATAGTTTATTAATTCAAAAACAATCGGGCAGTTTAGGAAGCAAATTCAGCGAACAATTGAAGTTTCCTCAGGACTGGGAGATTCTGTGGCAGTATCCGGAAGCGGGCGCCTTTAATTACGCGGCTGATTTGGAAACGGATAAGTTTTTAGGGGCGACGTTTAAATTTTAATGCTCAAAAGGGTTCTGAATAACAAATCAAAGACCATCGCCGCCGCCGCCGTTGTTTTAGGAGCGGCTTCTTTGATTAGCCGCTTTTTGGGCTTGGTCCGCGACCGGATTTTAGCCGGGACATTCGGCGCCGGAGACGAACTGGACATCTATTACGCCGCCTTTCGGATTCCGGACTTGGTTTATTCGCTTTTGGTCATGGGCGCGATTTCAGCCGGATTTATTCCGGTTTTTATCAATTACCTTGAAAAAGATAAAAAAGGCGCTTGGCGGCTGGCGAACAATGTTTTAAATCTGATGACTTTGTCGCTTATTGCCGTCTGCGCTCTGCTGATTATCTTTTCTTCTTGGCTGATAAAACTGGTCGCGCCCGGATTTCCAGAAGATAAATTGGCTCTGGTTGTTAATCTGACCAGAGTGATGTTTCTCAGTCCGCTGTTTTTGGGGTTAAGCGCCGTTTTAGGAGGAATCCTTCAAAGCTTCAAGCGTTTTTTGGTCTATTCCTTTGGGCCGATTATGTACAATTTAGGGATTATTTTCGGCGCTTTGGTTTTAGTCAAATATTTCGGGCTGTTGGGCCTGGCCTATGGCGTGGTCCTGGGGGCGTTTCTGCATATGGCGGTCCAGATTCCAACAGCGGTTTTGTGCGGCTACCGCTGGCGGCCAGTTTTTAATTTCGGACTTGAGGGAGTGAGCCGGATTTTCCGGCTAATGCCGCCGCGAGTTTTGAGTTTGGGGTTGTCCCAGTTGAATCTTTGGGTGATGACGGCCCTGGCCTCATTTTTATCTGTCGGCAGTATCGCGGTCTATAACCTGGCCAATAACATCTGGAGTTTTCCGGTGGGGATTTTCGGGGTTTCTTTCGCCCTGGCGGCTTTCCCGAAATTGTCCGAGTTTGCCCAAAAAAAGGATAAAACCGGCTTTGTTAAAACGTTTTCTTCGGCCCTGCGCCAAATCCTCTTTTTCACTCTGCCGGCCGGAGTTTTTTTTGTTGTTTTGCGCCTGCAGATCGTCCAGATTATTTTAGGCGCCGGCAAATTTTCGGAAGCGAATATAGTTTTGTCTAGTCAAACTTTGGCTTTTTTCTCCCTGTCTCTTTTTTCCGAATCGCTCATTCTCTTGTTCTTGCGGGGATTTTTCGCTTGGGAGGACGCCTGGCGTCCGTTTTTAATCGGGCTGGTGGCCGTCGGATTGAGGATTTGGCTGGCTAAATATTTTTCCGGATTTATGGGCGCGCCGGGCCTGGCGCTTGGCTTTTCAATCGGCAGTGTTATTAACCTGATTCTTCTTTTTGCCTCGTTCCGGCGAAAGTTCGGGGAATTTAATTTTTTAGAAACACCTCTTTTATTTGCCAAAGTCGTTCTGTCTTCGCTTTTAGCCGGATTGGTTTTGTTCTATTCTTTGGAATATTTTTCCAGCCGAAGTATTTTGGTCCAAACCGCTTTTGCCGTCCTGGCCGGCGGACTGAGCTATCTCTTTTTTGCCTGGCTTTTAAGAGTGAAAGAACTGAATTTGTTTTTGTCGCTGATGGCCGGCCGCTTGCCCTGGCGGAAGGCAAAATCGTTGGAAATGGAGGAAAAATAAATTATGCCGATTAGTCAGTCAAATATCAGAAACTTCTGTATTATCTCGCACATTGACCACGGCAAATCAACTTTGGCCGACCGTTTCTTGGAATTGACCGGCACAGTGGAAAAAAGAAAAATGCAGGAACAGTTTTTGGATATGATGGAGTTAGAGAGGGAAAAGGGAATTACCATCAAACTCCAGCCGGTTCGGATGGAGTATCGGGGAGGCGTCTTAAATTTGATTGACACTCCCGGCCATGTTGATTTCACCTACGAGGTCTCAAGGAGTTTGGCGGCGGTGGAAAGCGCGATTCTATTGGTTGACGCCAGCCAGGGAGTCCAGGCGCAGACCTTGGCCAATCTCCATTTAGCCAGAGAACAGGGCTTGGTCATTATTCCGGTGATTAATAAGATTGATCTGCCTTATGCCCGGATTAGGGAAACCGCCAATGAAATGGAGCAATTGCTGGGGATAAATCCGGGAGACATTTTGAAAATTTCAGCCAAAAAAGGAAGCGGCGTGGAAGAAATTTTGAAGGCGATTGTTGAAAGAGTCCCGGCGCCTCAAGGCGATTTGACTAAACCTCTCCGGGCTTTGATTTTTGATTCTGATTACGATGATTTCAAAGGGGTTATTGCCTATGTTAGGATTGTTGACGGAGAAGTCAAAGCTGGAGACAGGATATTGATGTTGGCTTCCGGCGCCGAAGCCGAAACGCTGGAAGTCGGGATTTTCAAGCCGAATTCGGTTAAAACCGAGCGTCTTAGAACTGGCGAAATCGGCTATATCGCCACCGGCCTGAAAGACATTGGAAGGTGTCGGGTCGGCGACACTATTGCTTTGTCAAAATCATCGGCCAAACCGCTGGCCGGATATAAAGAGCCGAAGCCGGTTGTTTTCGCCAGTTTTTATCCGGCTGATTCGGGCGACTACGATTTGCTCAAAGAGAGCTTGGGCAAACTGAAACTGAGCGATGCCTCGCTTAAATACGAGCCGGAATCATCAGAAGGATTGGGCCGGGGGTTCCGCTGCGGATTTTTAGGCATGCTTCATTTGGAAATTATCTCTGAACGGCTCAAGCGGGAAAAGAATCTTGATTTAGTTATCACTTTTCCCTCGGTCAATTATCAGGTTGTTGCCAAAGGAAAAACCCAAAGTCCGGTTTTGATTTCTTCGCCATCCGATTTGTCCGACCTTAGTCAAGTGGAAGAAATCAGGGAGCCCTGGGTTGCCCTGGAAGTAATTTCGCCCCTTCAGTACTTAGGCATCCTGCTCAAGCTTTTGGAAACCTTGCGGGGAGAATACCAGGATACCGTCTATTTGAGCGCCGACCGAATTTTGATAAAATACCGGGCGCCGCTTAATGAGATTATCGCTGACTTTTACGACCGGCTGAAAAATATCACTTCCGGCTACGCTTCCATGAATTATGAAATGAGCGGCTATCGGCCGGGCGATCTGGTTGAATTGGATATTCTGATTGCCGGCGAAAAAGTGGAGGCGTTTTCAAAAATCATTCATCGCCAAAGAGCGGCGGCGGAGGGCCGGGCGCTGGTCAAAAAGCTGAAAGAAATCGTGCCGCCCCAGCTCTTTGCCGTTTCCCTTCAGGCGGCCATTGGGGGAAAAATCATCGCGCGCGAAGATATCCGGGCGCTAAGAAAAGACGTCACCGGCTATCTTTACGGCGGCGATGTCACTCGGAAGAAAAAACTTCTGGAGAAGCAGAAAAAAGGCAAAAAGAAAATGAAGCGGTTGGGAAAAATCAACATTCCCTCTGAGGTCTTTCTTAAAGTTTTGAAAAAGTAAAAAGTCGTCCCGCAGTAGCGCGGGACGGAGCGGGATTTTACATTCTTTAATTTACTGATATAATCACAAAAGGGGAATAACAAGAAAAGCCAGCATCGAAAGAATGACTAAGAAAGACAAAACAATCCAGGAAATCCTGATTATTTTTCTTGTTTTTAACGCCTTCATATATTTTTAGCGTAGCAAAAATTGAGCAATAAAACAAGAAGATGAACCAATCAAGCCAGACAAAAAGAAACATTAAAAAAATCTTGGGTTCAAGAGTTTTTCTTTTTTTAGCCGCTATCGTCCTGATTATCTTGACTGTTAATCTTGGCCGGGAAAGTTACCGCAAGTACCAATTAGGCAAGGAAATCCAGGGGCTGAAGGCGGAAATGAAACAATTGGAAGGGAAAAATCGCCAATTGTCCGACATGTTTGAATATTTCAAGGATGAGTCATACCTTGAACAGGAAGCCCGGCTCAAACTTAATCTGAAAAGGCCGGGCGAAAAAGTCGTCATTTATTCCGACCGCGCCAGCGATCTTTCTGATGATAATTCCGGCGCCAGCCAGGCGGCGCCAACGGCTTTCGGCGCGCCGGAGATAAAGAAAAGCGAAGGAACGGACAATTATTGGCTCTGGTGGGAATATTTTTTTGACACTCATTGATTTGCGGGTGTAGCTTAGTGGTAAAGCATCTGCTTCCCAAGCAGACGACAGGAGTTCGATTCTCCTTACCCGCTCCAGCCCGTGTAGCTCAGCTGGTAGAGCAACGCATTCGTAACGCGTAGGTCGTCGGTTCAAATCCGACCGCGGGCTCTAACTTTGGCGGGATTTACGCCGGCGGGAAAGCGTGATAAAATAATGAAAGACCTAACCGGAAAACTAAAAGGCAAATACGACGGCAAAAACGCCATTCTTTCCATTTACGCCGGCGCCGGCGGGACCGACGCGCAGGACTGGGCCGAAATGCTTTTGAAAATGTATCTTAAATTTGCCCAAAGAAACGACTGGAAAGCAGAAGTCATTCACATCAAAGAGGGCAAGGAAGCCGGGATTAAGAACGCTACTCTGATTATCCAGCATCCTTACGCTTACGGCTACCTCAAGGGAGAAAACGGCGTTCATCGTTTGGTTCGTCTTTCTCCTTTTAACGCCAATAATCTTCGCCAGACCTCTTTCGCCCTGATTGAAGTTCTGCCCGAATTAGACGAAGTCAAGGAAATCAATCTTCGGCCGGAGGACTTGAGGATTGAGACCTATCGCGCCAGCGGCCCGGGCGGCCAGTATGTCAACAAAACCGAATCGGCCGTGAGAATCACTCATCTGTCAACCGGTCTTGTGGCGGCTTGCCAGAGCGGCCGCTTACAGGGAGAAAACAAAAAAAAGGCGCTCCAGTTGCTCGCCAGCAAACTTTTTCAGCGCCAGCTTAAACAAAAGAAAAGCGAGCGAGAGATTTTAAGAGGCCAGCCGCTTTCGGCCGAGTGGGGGAGCCAAATCCGCTCCTATGTCGTTCATCCCTACCAAATGGTTAAAGACCACCGGACCGGAGTCAAAGTCGGCAACCCAGAAGCGGTTTTAGACGGGAAACTGGATAAATTCATTGAGGGGTTCATCCAGAAGAAAAAATAGCGTTGCCGTCTTTGTTCAAATGCGTTAAACACTATGATTCGCTTTGAAAAAGTTTCAAAAATATATCCGCCCAACTGCCGGGCGCTCAATAACATCAATTTGGAAATCAAAGACCGCGAATTTGTTTCTATTGCCGGCCGTTCCGGCGCCGGCAAGTCCACCTTGATTAAACTTTTAATTCGCGAGGACTCTCCGACCGCCGGCCGGATTTTTTACAACAAGCAGGACATCAACGAAATTCCCAAGAGGGAGATTCCTTTCTGGCGAAGAAAAACCGGCATGGTTTTTCAGGATTTCCGGCTCTTGCCCGACAAAAACGCCTACGAAAATATCGCCTTTGCCATGGAAGTCGGCGGCCGCGACGATGCCGACATTGCCAAAAATATCCCGCAGCTGCTTAGAATTGTCAATCTGTCGGACCGGGCGGAGCATTTTCCCAACCAGCTTTCCGGCGGAGAAAAACAGCGGGTGGCCATCGCCCGCGCTTTGGCGCACCGGCCAGAGATTCTTATTGCCGACGAACCGACCGGCAACTTAGACCTTTTAAACGCCTGGGAAATCGTCCGCCTGCTGATAAAAATCAACGAACTCGGAACAACCGTTATTCTCTCTACCCATAACCGCGAGATTATCAACGGATTGGACAAAAGAGTGGTTACTTTGGAAAAAGGAAGGATAATTAAAGACGACGAAAAGGGGAAATATATCCTTTTTTAAACAACTATGTTGACGAGCATTTATCGCGTTATAAAATCGGGTTGGATTAGTTT
>PFWG01000029.1 GCA_002791035.1 Candidatus Portnoybacteria bacterium CG_4_9_14_3_um_filter_43_11
CAAGTTAAGTAAATAAAGGCCTCGCTGCCAAGAGGATTCCAATAAGATTTTCGCCAAATTTCCAAGTGGGTGTCCGCAACTCACCGCCACGGCGATAAGCAATGTAGGACTCCCTTTAAAAATGACTTAGCCGAAATCTTAAAGAAAAATCTTGAACAGCAAAGCCAGCTTTATTTTATCATCGCGTCAAACCGGTGTCAAATCTGGCGGTCTTGGCGACTTTTCCTTAATTACTCCTTAATACTGTCTAAATTGACATCATACAAGATTGTCTCCTGGACTAAGCGGTATTTAATAATCTCATTCTCCTTAAACCAAATCTTAATTTCCTTTTCCGCCTCTTCTGAGTTGCCGGAAGCATGAATAAGATTTCTGACGGCGCGGTTGTCGGTATCGGCCAAAGGATACGAATCAAGAGTTAAATCTCCTCTGATTGTGCCGACATCGGAGCTAAGCGGCTCTGTTCCGCCGGTAATTTTGCGGACGATGCCGACCGCTTCATTTCCCTGCCAGACCATTGCCACCACCGGGCCGGCTGACAAAAATTTCTTCAGTTTTTCCAACACCCACTTGCCGCCCTCCACCGGGTCGTCAAAGGGAGCTTTTTGGCCTTTTTTTTCGTAAGATGCCTTTGTTTTTTTGCCGACTGACTCCAGCCAACCATCATCGATCAAATAGTGCTTTTCCACCATTTCTACGGTAGGAATGACAAACTTCAGCCCGACCAGTTTCAGACCAGTTCTTTCATAGCGCCTGATTATTTCACCAATCAAAGCCCGTTGAACGCCATCGGGCTTAATTAAAACCAAAGTTTTTTCCTTCGATCTGTGATTCATATTTTTTATTTACCTTTCCGTAATTATATTAAAAAAATTGCCGTCAGTCAAAATTTTAATGTCGCCTTCCTCGTCCGTCCGGTAAACGGCAATGTTTCCCAACCGGTCCAAAACTTCCCGGCTGGGATGGCCGTAGCGATTGTCTTTTCCGACCGAAACAACCGCCACTTCGGGGCTGACCGCGTTCAAAAACCCCTCGCCGGTGGAGGTCTTGCCGCCGTGATGGGCGGTTTTTAGAATATCGGCTCTCAAGTCCGAGTTTTCTCCTAAAAGATTTTCAACTTTTTTCTCAATATCACCGGTCAAAATCATCTTTGAATTGCCGTAAATTAGTCGGCCAACGACTGAAGCGTTGTTAGCCAAAGAAATTGTTTCCATCCGGGATTGGTCTGGCCAAAGTATTTCTAGGACTGCCCCGCTGGGAAAAATAACTTTCTGACCCGCCTGGGCAACGGTTAAAGGAATTTTCTTTTCCTCAATTATTTTCTCCCATTGACTATAAACCGCGCTGTCGCCTTTAAACCCGCTAACTAAAATATGGCCAACCTCAAAATATTCTAAAACGCTGACTAAACCGGTAATATGGTCGCTATCGGGATGGGTTAGAATGACTAAATCAATGCTTCGGTCGTAAAAGGGCATCACTTCTCCCAGTTTTTCTAAAACGCTTTTATCCGGCCCGCCGTCAATCAGAATCTGCCTTTTAGCCGGCGTTTCAATAAAAATGCTGTCTCCTTGGCCAATATCAAAAAAGACCACTTTCAAAACATCGCCCGAAAGCAAAGAAAAAATCGTTGACCAAATGAAAATCGTCGCGGCAAACAAAGCTGTCAGGATTAAGAAATTAAGCTTTTTGTTTTTAAACATTTCGCGACTAAAAGCATTAGAGCTAAATAATATCCGACTAAAATTACCCAAGAAAAATTCCCCATCTCATAACTCGCCCCGGGAACTGACGATAAATATTCAATTGTTTTAATGACATAACTTAAAAGAAGCCGGATTGGCCAAGCGGCAATTTTACTCAAAAGTGGCCAAAGCAGGCCGGAAAAAGATAGCGCCATCCCTGAAAGCATTATTGCCGGTAAAAAGGGGACAATCATTAGATTGGCCAAGGGAGAAATCAGAGACAACCGGCCGAAATGGAAAATTAATAAGGGCAATGTCCCCAACTGCGCCGCCAAAGTCATAGTCAGGACGTCTTTTAAACAATACGGATTGGGCCATTTTTGAGTCCATTGGTCCAAAATCGGCTTAAGATAGACAATAGACAAAGTCGCCAGAAAAGAAAGTTGGAAGCCAACATCGGATTTTAAAAGAAGTGGATTGAACAAAAGCATCGCCGCGGCGGCAAAGACGATGGTCTGACCGGCGCCGCGCAGGCGCCCGACTTTTTGCGCCAATAAAAGCAGGCCAGCCATAATCCCTGCCCGGACAGCCGAAGCCGGCGCGCCAATCATAATAATATATAGGACGAGCAAGACAACAACGAAATAGAAAACCTGCTGGCGCCATAAGCCGATAGCCAGGCCAAAAAATAAAAGAATCTGGCCGACAATAATCATGTGCATACCGGAGATGGCGACGATATGCCGTACGCCGGTGATATTCAGTTTTTCTTTCAGTTGGTCAGAAAACCCGTATTTGTCGCCTAGAAAAATCCCCTTCAAAAGGCTGGATTGCGGCGGCAGGAGCGCTTGGTCAATAATATTTCTTAATTTATCTTTGAAGTTGAAGATTTTCTGGTAAAGCCAACTGCTTTGATTTTCCGCCAACAAGTTAATCCGGGAATAATATATCACCGAGTAGATTCTGTCTTTTTTTAAATATTCCCGGTAGTCAAAATCTTCAAAGCTGGCCGGCTCTTGTAGTTTGCCAAATATTTCTAATTCGTCTCCGTAATTGTACTCCGGGTAGAGTTCAGTCGTGATTAAAACTTTCCCTTCAATCCCATCCGCTTTGACCTGGAATTTCTGCTGGTCTATTCTTCTTTCCGGTTCGGCGACGATTATTCCCCTGAAAGTAATCTCCTCACCGGCTTGATTAAACAAAAACGATTGAGGGTTTTCAACTAAAGAATAAACGAAAACGCCGGCGATATAAAACAAGCAAAGATAAAGAAGAATTTTGGATTTTGTTAGTTTAATACTCAATCCCCCTCCTGGCTTTTATTCCTTTCTTTAAATAATGCTTTCTTTTTTTCATTTCAGTGACTAAATCAGCGATTGAAACAATCTTTTTCGGCGCGCCGCGGCCGGTTAAAACAATTTCTGTTTTTGACGAGTTTTTTTTAAGCAAAGAAACTAATTTGCTTGTTTCTATTAATTTAAAGTCCAAGGCAACATTAATTTCATCTGAAATAATCAAATCGTATTTTTTACTTTCCAGCGCTTCTTTAAAAAAAATAAAACCCTGCCGGGCAAGATCAAAGTCTTTCTGGGTTAAATTATTCTTGTCGGTAAATCCTTTTTTGCCAAAGGTCTTAAAATCAAAACCGGAGATCCTTTTTATCGCTTTCAACTCAGAACTCCTGCCGTCCTTTAAAAACTGGATAAGCAGGACCTTCTTGCCGGCGCCAACCGCCCGCAGAGCCAGCCCTAAAGCCGCCGTTGTTTTCCCTTTCCCGTCGCCGGTATAAATATGAATCATATTAAATATTACAAGTTGGACAGCTTCCAGGCGGCAGATCGGGAATATCCGGCGACGGATCGCGCAATTCCGGAGAAACTTCCTTTTCCTCAATGAATTTTTTCTCCCTAACCGGCAATCCTTTCTGTTCTTTGCCTTTAATATTTAAAACCTGCTGCTTACGGCTGTCGTTCCTATACAGCGTCACGCCTTTGCACCCCAGTTTATAAGCCATCAAATAGGCCTTTTTGACGTCTTCTTTAGAGGCGGAAAACGGAAAATTAATCGTTTTACTGACAGCGTTGTCAACATACTTCTGAAAAGCCGCCTGCATTTTAATGTGATATTCGGGAGAAATATCAAGAGCGGTGACAAAGACCCTCCTGAAATCCGCCGGAACTTCCTTGACTTCCTGGACTCCGCCCTTAACGGAAATATCCTCAACTAATTTTTTAGACCAAAAACCTTTTTCTTTGGCAACTTCTTCAAAAATCGGATTAACTTCAACCATTTCTTTTCCGTCCAAGACGTGCCGCCGAATGAAAGAAACGGCAAAAAGCGGCTCAATCGAGGACGAACAACCGACAATAATACTGATTGTCCCGGTCGGCGCGATTGTCGTCGTAGTGGCGTTTCTCAATCTCAACTTGCCTTTCTGGTTATAGATACTGTCCTTGAAATTCGGGAAAACATCTCTTTCCTCGGCCAATTTGGCGGAAGCGTCTTTTGATTCCTGCTGGATAAAGGCCATTATTTTCTCGGCTAAATTAATCGCCCGGGCCGAATTATACGGAATATTCAAACGTAAAAGCATATCCGCCCAGCCCATCACTCCTAAACCGATCTTCCGGTTGGCTTTTGTCAGGTCTTTAATTTTTTCTAAAGGATAGAGGTTAACTTCAATGACATTATCCAAAAAGTGGACGGCGGTCTGAACGGTTTTTTTGAGTTTAGCCCAATCCACCGCCCATTTCTTTTTTTTCTTTTCAATCATCTTGCTCAAATTGATGCTGCCCAGGTTGCAGCTTTCAAATCCAAGCAACGGCTGCTCGCCGCAAGGATTTGTCGCCTCTATCTCCCCCAGTTTTGGCGTCGGATTGTATTGATTAATCCGGTCAATAAATATAACTCCCGGCTCGCCATTTTCCCAGGCATAGTCAACAATCAAATTGAAAATCTCATTGGCGTCTATCTTTTTTACTATTCGGCCGTCGCGAGGATTAACTAAGGCATATTCCCTCTTCTTTCTAACCGCTTCCATAAACTCGTCGGTAATCGCCACTGAAATATTGAAATTATTCAAAGTGCCTTCTTCTATTTTAGCGGTAATGAATTCTATGATGTCGGGATGGTCTACCCGCAGAATACCCATGTTAGCGCCGCGGCGCTTACCGCCCTGCTTGATTACTTCGGTCGCAGAATTAAAGACGGTCATAAAAGAAAGAGGGCCAGAGGCTTGTCCCTGGGTTGATTTCACTATATCGCCCTTCGGTCTTAAACGAGAAAAACTAAAACCGGTGCCACCGCCGGTCTGGTGAATTAACGCCGTATTCTTAACCGCTTCGAAAATTTCTTCCATAGAATCACCGACCGGCAAAACAAAACAAGCCGAAAGTTGCTGCAAGATGGCGCCGGCATTCATTAGCGTCGGCGAGTTGGGCAAAAATTCCAACGAAGCCATTATTTGGTAAAATCCCTTGCCGATATCAAAAAGGTCGTCGTCGGAAATAGATGGATTAAAAAAACGCTCCGCTGAAGCGATATTAGCCGCCACTCTCTGAAAAAGTTGCTGCGGCGTTTCAATGATTTTTCCCTGCTCGTCTTTCCTCAGATACCTGGATTCTAAAACTTTTAAAGCGTTAGGAGTCAGTTTTGTCTTAATGTCTTGGCTCAAAAGCCACCATTTGGCGTCTCTGATTTCTTTTCTTTTTAAACGATAAAGCGTGTATGCCTCGGCAATATCCTTGTATCTTCCTTCTGACAATGATTCCACAACGGCGTCTTGAATCTGTTCAACAGTAGGAATCTTATTTTTAAAGTTTTTGTCAAGAATAGCGACAACTCTATCGGAAATATTTTGCGCTATTTTCCCGTCTTCTTTTCCTTTGGCAGAAAGGGCCTTAAAAATTGCTTCCGTGATTTTATCTTGGTTAAAATCGACAATCCGGCCATCCCTTTTCCTAATTTGGCTAAAACCTAACTTTTTCTCCGGCATAAGATTATTTAACAATAAGACACCTTTCCATTTTACTTCAATAAAAAAGCAGGGTCAAATTCAAAACAAGATGACAAAAAACAACCAATAGTACGCTACTGGTTGTTTTCAATAACCAAAATTATTTCAACTTCCTTCTGATAAAAGCCGGGACATCCCATTCGTTTTCCTCTTCGCTTATAGCTGTTTTAATCGGTTTAATCATCGGCTGTTTCCTTTCTTTTTCTTCGGATACTTGATGACTTACCGGAGAAATATCCTGAATCCTTGTTTCGGTTGACTTTCTTGCCACTTCACCGTCAAAGCCAGTGGCAACAACCGTAATCTTAATTTCTCCCTTTTTGAGCTTCTCGTCTATAACGGCGCCGAAAATAACCTTTGCTTCCGGGTCAATTGATTCGGTGATTATCTTCGCCGCGTCGTTAATTTCGCTCATGGTCAGGTCCGGACCGCCGCTAACGTTAAAGAGAACTCCCTTAGCGCCATCAATGGAAATTTCCAAAAGAGGAGAATTAATGGCGGCTTTGGCCGCTTCTATCGCTCGATCGTCCCCGGAAGCCCGACCAATACCCATTAAAGCCGAGCCGGCATCCTGCATTGTCGCCTTAATGTCGGCAAAGTCAACATTAACTATCCCCGGCGTAACAACTAAATCCGAAATTCCCTGAACCGCCTGGCGCAAAACATCGTCCACAATCGAAAAGGCGTTCAAAAGGGAGGTCTTGTTGTCTATCACCGAAAGAAGCTTGTCGTTTGGAATTGTTATTAATGTGTCAACCTTGTCTCTAAGCTGTCTCAAGCCCTCTTCGGCAATTCTGGCTCTTTGAATTCCCTCAAAAGAAAATGGCTTTGTTACCACGCCGACCGTCAGAGCGCTCGAGTCCTTGGCGGCTTCGGCGACGATCGGCCCGCCACCCGTGCCAGTGCCTCCGCCCAAACCGTAAGTGATAAAGACCATATCGGCGCCTTTGACGACTTCGTGGATATCATCGCGGTTTTCCTCCGCCGCCTGGCGGCCTACTTCCGGATTCATTCCAGCCCCCAATCCTCTAGTTAGGTTTTTGCCAATATGGATTTTTTCCGAGGACTTAACATGATGAAGATCCTGCGCGTCAGTATTGATAGCGACGAAATCAACGCCATGAATCTTACAGGCAATCATTCTTGAAATAGCGTTCCCGCCGCCGCCGCCAATACCAATGACTTTTATTTTAGCGAATGTTTCCACCTCCGGTTTAATTTGCGCCATATGTGTTTAATATGCCTTGTTGCTGGAATTAACAATGGGGATCCGCCGGATCCCCTCCCTGTTATTCTCAAAACAACAAAACCTAAATATTCAATATCTAAAAACTATCACAAACCGCCAATTATTGCAAGTTTTAAACCGTGTTTAAAAATTAAGGCAAAAACCTTTTCAGCCAAATTTTAATTTTTCCGACCGTTGACTCGCCTGAGTTATCCTGCTTTTTATTCCTGTTATCCAATCCCCATAAAACCAGTCCGATAGCGGTCGCGAAAGAAGGGTCGTCAATTTCTTCGGTTATGCCATCCAATTCAAGCGGAAAGCCGATTTGAGCCGGCAACCCTAATTCTTCTTTGGCCAAATCAACTAAGCTGGGCATTTTCGCTCCGCCGCCAACCATCACCACACCAGCCGGCAAAAGACCATGCCGGTCTATTTTTTTCAACTCTTTGCCAACCATTTCAAATATTTCGCTCAAACGGGCATAGATTATCTTTGAAACCTCTATTCTGGGAATGATTCCCTTTTCTTCAAATCCCAACTTAGAAAGGTCAATAATATCTTTTTTGCCCACATCAGAAATCAGCGCCGAACCATACTCCAACTTTACCTTCTCGGCTAAGTCAATGCTGCTCCTAAGACCGATCGCCAAATCATTAGTAATATGCAAGGAACCAACCGGCAGAA
>PFWG01000036.1 GCA_002791035.1 Candidatus Portnoybacteria bacterium CG_4_9_14_3_um_filter_43_11
CGAATTACCGGCTGGAATTGAATCAAACTTCTCTAAATTAAGCCAAAAAAACGAAGAAATTAAGATTGGTCTTAAGAAAAACGCCCCAAGCGTCGCCTTGGGTTTGAGCAAATTTCCTTCATCGGCCGGGAAAGTGGTTTCCGACGCTTTTGAAAATAAAGAAAAAATTGATAATTTCTTTAAAAATAGTTTTAAAACGGCATTTTCGCGGATAAAATTTTTAGCGCCGAAGTTCGGCCAATGGGTCCAGAAAAAAACGACCAGGTCGGCTTATCTGATGACAAAGGTTTTGCCTGACCTTGCCTTTTCTTTAGCAGTCAATTTACCAAGATATTCATTTGATATCCTATCCGATACGGTTGGCAGATTTACCGATATACTTGAAAGCGGCTTTGATATTATACATATCGGGAGTAGGGCAATTGGAGATGGATTTTCAGGGACTTTGAACAATCTGGCAAATATTTTTGATATCATTCCAAAAATTAACGAAAATTTGAGTTCTTTTACCCAAGAAGCGGAGTCAAAACTAGGCGACGCCTATATAAAAATCGCCCAATTTTTCCTGCCCGGCTACTCCATAGAGCAGTTAACCGGACTGGAAGGGAGATTAGTCGTCAAAACAACCATAAAGGACCAACCTGCCCAACCCGCCCAACCCTCCGCTCCCAAAGAAACAACTACCAGAGAAATTACTCAAGTCAAACAGGTCACCCAGGAAAAAACCACCGAAGTCACCCGGATTATAGAAACCGTAGAATCGTCCGATCTCTCTGGCATCAACCAAAACATCAATCTTTTGTCGCAGCGGCTGACCGACCTCTCCACGCAAATCGCGTCCAAAATTGATTATACTGTCCCGTCTTACGCTCCGGTCTATATCCCTTCTTCCGGTCTGCAGGTGGCGGGCAACGCTCTTTTAACCACGCTTAATGTCTCCGGCTCCGGCGCCATCGGCGGTTCTCTGTCCGTCCGGCAAAACTTCTCCGTCGGCAACACTCAAGATAATATCACTCCGACTATGACCGTCAACGCCGATTCCACTTTTAACAATCCCGCCACATTCAACGGCGGCATTACCGCCAGCGGCGTAAGCGTTACCGGCGGTCTATCTGTCGGAGGCGACACAACTCTGACCGGAAACGTCAGCATTGCCGGCGATATCACCTCCTCCGGCGGGCTGACCGTCAGCGCCACTTCCACCCTGGCTACTTCCACCATCGCCCAACTGACCATTACCAACGACCTGCTTGTTTCCGGCAACGCCACCACCACCCAATCGCAGGCCTTTCTTTCCACGCTCTCTCAAACCGCTTCTTCCACCAATCCGATTTTTAAAATTAATGCCTCTTCCACCGACGCTCATCTTGATTTCAAGCTAACCGGTTCAGGCCCACTCCTGAAAATCACCGACAACCAAGATTCCTATAAGTTCTACATTGACAATAGCGGCCTCGTCGGCATCGGGACGACCAGT
>PFWG01000017.1:0-172 GCA_002791035.1 Candidatus Portnoybacteria bacterium CG_4_9_14_3_um_filter_43_11
GATTATGCCCATTACCACTTTTTGGTCAAAGAGGCCATTGCGATGGGGAGAACCGGCCAGAAGCCGGCAATAGAAAAAGTCAAAGAAGCCGCCAAGGCCGGCGAGGCCGATATTTTTATTGAGGAATGGGAAAAGGCCTATGGTCAGATGCTGGGCAAAGAATTTACCGGCG
>PFWG01000017.1:181-7645 GCA_002791035.1 Candidatus Portnoybacteria bacterium CG_4_9_14_3_um_filter_43_11
CGTCCATTGGCCAGTGGCAGAAGCTGGCTCTGGCGAGAGTGTTTTACCGCGACCCGAAGGTGCTGGTCTTGGACGAGCCGACTTCGTCCATAGACGCCGAAGCTGAAGCGAAAATTTTTGAAAGAATAGAAAAGATTTCCCAGGACCGGACCGTCATTCTGATTTCGCATCGCTTTTCCACCGTCCGGCGCGCCAACCGCATCGCCGTTATCAAAAGAGGCAAGATAGACGGATTGGGGACTCACGAGGAATTATTAAAAAAAGACGGCACGTACGCCCGTCTGTTCAAACTCCAAGCCGAGAAGTATCAGTAGTTAATGGCGGTATGGATGACTTTCTATCATCTCTAAAATTTTTTTGGCGTCGCCGGCGGGGATTTTGTTGATAGCCAGTTCGTCGTGGATTAAAAGATAGTCGCCAACTCTGATATTTTTTAGTAAACTTAAATTGACGCGGTGGGCGTGATTCCCTGATTTAACCGTCGCCCAGTCATCTTTAATTTTTATCACTTTAGATGGGGTAGCTAAACACATATTAATAATTATATCAGTAGATATAATCTCATTCGCTCGGAAATTGAAAACAAGCTTTCATTTCCTTGCTCATTTCAATTATAACAAAAGTATGAATAAAAACAAGGGACTATTATTAATTTTATCCACGGCAGTTATCTCCGGGTTGGCTGTTTTTGTCAGCAAGTTCGGAGTCAGTGTTGTCAACCCGTATGTTTTTACCGGTTGGAAAAATATTATTGTCGCCGTTTTGGCCATCGCTTGGATTCTGGCGTTTAGGGACTGGCGGGCGCTAAAAACGCTTGCTCAAAAAAAATGGTTAATGCTGATTTTGGTCGGTCTAATTGGTGGCTCGATTCCGTTTCTGTTGTTTTTTAAGGGGCTGTCTTTGACTACGGCTGCCCAGGGTTCTTTTATCCACAAGACCATGTTTATCTATGTCGCTATTCTGGCGGCGGTCTTTTTAAAAGAAAAAATATCCCGGGGATTTTTGGCCGCCGGTTTATTGATGATTTTGGGCAATATTTTATTATTAGGCCTAATTCCTCATCGCTTTGGCTGGGGCGACGGGCTGATTCTTATGGCGACCTTACTTTGGGCCGGAGAAAGCGTTTTGAGCAAATACTTGTTAACCGATTTGCCGGCGCGAGTTGTCGTTTGGGCGAGAATGTTTTTCGGCTCGGTTTTTATCGTTTTATTCTGGCTTTTGACCGGCCAATTCGCTTTGGCGTTAGCGCTTGATTTGGCTCAAATCGGCTGGATTCTGGCGACTTCGGTTTTGTTGTTCGGTTATGTGGCGACTTGGTACAGCGGGTTGAAATATGTCAAAGTTAGCGAAGCGGCGGCGATTCTGCTTTTAGGCAGTTCGATTACGGCCTTGCTTTCCTTGTTCTTTTCGGGCGAACATCTTCTTGTCGGCCAGGCGATTGGAATAATTTTGACTTTGGCGGCGGCTGTTTTTATCTTTAAATTGTCATCGCGCTATGCTCAAGAAAAACCAGTTCGGGCAGTTTAGCCAAAAAGGAATTCTGCGCTGCGCTCGCTACGCTTTTATGCCGAATAAGCTTCATTTTTGCGGCCCGGATAAAAACCGCGACCTTTTTTATTACGCTCAAGGGCTGGAAGTTGACGGCGGCCTCAAACTGATTTTAAAGGAATTCCAGACGCTTTATCCCTACTTGGACTTTATCGCCCAAGCGAATAAGATTCGGGACGCCTTTGACGAAAGGGTGGTGGAGGCCTACTGGCTGGGCAATAATCTTTTGGAAAATATTGAGAAAAACAAACTATATTATCACCTAACGGATAATCTCGGGCTGAAAAAGAAATTATCCCGTTTGCTTTTGAGGCAAGTTATTGATAAAATACCATTAGGAGCCAAACCGCACCACGGTTTTCATGTTTTTAATGTTTGGAAGCGGACGGGGAATCTGGATATAATACACACCTTAAACAGCATGGATTTATGCCGTATCAGCTGGGGGAAAATTAAAAAAGTTGACTGGCCGAATCTGGAGGTTGACTCTCAGCCGCTGGCGCTGGAAAAAGATAAGTTGAAATTGGGCCAGTCGGTTAATCGGAGTATTTTAGCCCAAATCAGCAATGCCGGATTTATTGACCGGCCGAAAATAGGCGACTGGGTTTCCTTCCACTGGAATTTTGCCTGCGAGATTTTGAATCAAAGGCAGGTTAATAATTTAAAGAAATATACCAAAGAAAGTATTCGGCTGGCTAACGCGTAGGTCGTTTGTCTAATATGCAGTCATTCTGAGGGCGGAGCCCGAAGAATCTAACAGATCCTTCGCTAACGCTCAGGATGACCAATTACAGTGTACGATTTAATTATTATCGGCGGGGGGCCGGCGGCGATTACCGCCGGCATCTACGCCGCCAGGAAAAAAATAAAGGTTTTATTACTGACAAAGAATTGGGGCGGCCAAATGGCCTGGGCGCCGGAGATTGATAATTATACCGGCATCTCAAATGTTAAGGGTCTGGATCTGGTCAATAGGATGGTTGCCCACCTGAAAGAAAACGACTTGGAAATTAAAGAAGGAGTTGAAGTAAAAAAAGTTTCTTTGAAAAAAGATTCTTCTCTTGAAGTTAGGACGGGAGAAGAGGTTTATCAAAGTAGAACGCTGATTATGGCGACCGGCCGGACGCCGAAAAAAATTAACGCCGCCGGAGAAGAAAAATTTCTGGGCAAAGGAATCAGTTATTGCGCCGTTTGCGACGCTCCGTTATACGCCGACAGGGTCGTAGCCGTTATTGGAGGCGGAAACACCGGCATTAATACTGCTTTGGAAGCGGCCAAATACGCCGCCAGGGTCTATATTCTGGGCTATCAGCCGAAATCGTCAGCCGACCAGTACTTGCAGATTAAAGCAGAAAGTAATCCTAAAATTACGTTTTACCATAACATTTTAACGCATGAATTCAAAGGAGATAATTTTGTTAGCGCGGTTGTCTATGAGGATAAAAATACGGGAGAAAAGAAGGAATTGGCCGCTACCGGCGTTTTTATTGCCATCGGTTCTATCCCTAATTCATCTTTGGTGAAAAATATGGTAGAATTGAATGAGAAAAAAGAAATTAAGATTGATTGCCAAAACGCCAGTTCGGTTAAAAATATTTTTGCCGCCGGCGACGTAACCGATGTTTCCCACAAGCAAATTATTGTTGCTACCGGAGAAGGAGCGAAAGCGGCGCTCAACGCCTATAACTATCTTAATCAAATGAAGGGAGAATAATATTATGGAAGAAACAAGAAAAGAACAGCCAGCCATTCGCGTATTTTCTACGCCAAGTTGTCCGTACTGTGTCAATCTTAAGCAGTATTTGGACGAAAAGGGCTTTAAGTACGAAGACATTGATGTCGCCGAAGACGAAAAAGCCAGAGAAGAGATGATTAGCAAGAGCAAACAAATGGGTGTGCCGGTGGCGGAAATCAACGGCGAAATCGTCGTCGGTTTTGACAAAGCCAAAATAGACCAATTATTGGGAATTAAGGAATAACTCTACAAAAAGGAGAAAATAATTATGAGTGTTAAAATAGCTATCAACGGATTTGGGAGAATTGGCCGGCCGACGCTTCGCCGGATTTTGGAAAAACATCCGGAAATTGAAGTGGCGGCAATAAACGACCTGACCGGGACCAAAACATTGGCTCATCTTTTAAAGTACGATTCAATCTATGGGCAATATGACAAAAAAGTTGATTACGATGAAAATAATTTGATTGTCAGCGGCAAAAAAATTAAAATTTTAGCCGAAAAAGAACCGGAAAAACTGCCTTGGAAAGATTTGGGAATTGATGTCATTTTGGAGTGCACCGGATTTTTCACCGATTATAAGGGAGCAGGAAGACACCTCAAGGCCGGCGCCAAAAAAGTGATTATTTCAGCGCCATGCAAAAGCCCGTCGGTCGCCCATTTTGTTTTAGGAGTCAACGCCGATAAATATGAGCCGTCAAAAGACCATATTGTTTCAATGGGTTCGTGCACGACCAATTGTCTGGCGCCAGTGGCTAAGGTTCTGCATGATAATTTTGAGATAGAGTCGGGGCTGATGACGACAATTCACAGCTATACCAATACTCAAAAACTGCTTGATTCGCCGGATGAAGACATCAGGCGGGCGAGAGCCGCCGCTATTTCTATGATTCCGACGACAACCGGAGCGGCAACCTCAGTGGTTAAAACCATTCCGGAATTAGAGGGGAAGATAGACGGTCTGGCTATCCGGATTCCGACTCCGATTGTTTCGCTGGTGGATTTTGTCGCCAAGGTCAAGAAAGAAACGACAGCGGAAAAAGTCAATTTGATTTTCAAAAAAGCCGCTCAGAGCGAGGAAATGGAAGGAATTCTAACGATTGAAGACGAATCGTTGGTTTCCATTGATTTTAAGGGTAATTCGTATTCGGCGATTATTGACGGCCAAGCGACGATGGTAGAGCGGGGTAATTTAATCAAGGTTTTGGCCTGGTACGACAATGAGTGGGGCTATGCCTGTCGTCTGGCCGAGTTTGCCGAGTATATCGGGAAGAAATTATGATTTACATTGGCGCCGACCACGCCGGATACAATCTGAAAGAAGAACTCAAAAAGCACCTCAAAGAATTAGGGTATGATTTTGAGGATTTGGGCAATAAGGAATCTGAACCGCAGGATGATTACCCCGATTTTGCGCTTAAGGTCGCCCAAAAGGCGACGGAAACAAGAGAAAAAGGAATAGTGATTTGCGGCACCGGCATCGGCAGCTGCATCGTCGCCAATAAAGTCAGAGGCGCGCGGGCGGCGGCGGTTTGGGACGAATTCACCGCCATTCAGTCCAGAGAACATAACGATGCTAATATCTTGTGTCTGGGCGGCCGGGTTTTGGACGCCGGGACGGCCAAAAAAATTGTCCGGCTCTGGCTAGAAACGAAATTCAGCGGCGAAGAAAGGCATCTCCGGCGGATAAGAAAGATAAAGGAGATAGAAAAATGATTGAGGTGATTCCGGCCATTATCGCCCAAAATTTTCAAGAACTGGAGGAAAAAATAAGAAAAGTTGAATCGTATGTTGATGGAGTTCAGCTGGATATTATGGACGGCAAGTTTGTTGACAATTACACCTGGCCCTACGCGAAACCGGGCAAAAACAATCCGGCTGAATTAAGGAATTTGAAAACCAAACTAAATTTAGAAGTCCATTTAATGGTTGAAAAACCGGAGGAGGCGATTGAGGACTGGATTAATTCGGGAGTCAAAAAAGTTATTTTCCATTTTGAATCAAGCCGGAAAATAAGAGAGATAATCCGGAAATTAAGGTCGGCGGGAATAATGGCTGGATTGGCGATAAATCCGGAAACGCCAATTGAGATTTTGGATGAATATGTTTCCGACTTGGACGAAGTTCTGATTATGACCGTTGAGCCGGGAAAAAGCGGGCAAGGATTATTGCCCGAAACCCTGGCAAAAATCCAAAAACTGCGCCAAAGTTACCCCAATCTTAAAATAGGAGCGGATGGCGGGGTCAACCTAAATACGGCGCCGGAAATTGTTCGCGCCGGGGCGAATATCCTAACGGTCGGCTCAGCGATTTTTAACAGTAATGATATTGGACGAACGATAAAAGAATTAAAACACCATAAATATCTTAAAATCAAAGAAAAAAATGAATGAAAAAGAATTAGAACAAAAAGCCAACGCTATCAGAAAAGACATTATTGAAATGCTAATGGAAGCCAAGTCGGGGCACTCAGCCGGGCCGTTGGGCATGGCTGATGTTTTTACGGCTTTATATTTTGGCGGCGTGGTAAAATATGACGCCAAGAAGCCGGATTGGGAGGAGAGAGACATGGTGGTTCTTTCCAACGCCCATATCTGTCCGGTTTGGTACGCCACTTTGGCTCACGCCGGTTTTTTCCCGAAAAAAGAATTAAAAACCTTAAGAAAACTGGGTTCTAATCTTCAGGGCCATCCCTATCGGCAAAGCGTTCCGGGCATAGAATCGTCCGGCGGCTCTTTGGGCCAGGGATTGTCTATCGCCTGCGGCATGGCCTACGCTTTTTATAAGATGGACAAGAAAAACAATTGGGTCTGGTGCCTGACTTCCGATGGCGAACACGACGAGGGACAAATCTGGGAAGCGGCAATGTTTGCCGGAAAATATAAACTGTTCAATCTGACTCAGATAATGGACCGGAACAATATTCAGATTGACGGCTATACCGAGGATGTCATGCCGTTGGAGCCGCTCAAAGAAAGATACGAATCATTCGGCTGGCATGTTTTGGAGGTTGACGGCCATAATATAGAAGAGATTATTGACGCTTGTCAGAAATCAAAAACGATTTTTGAAAAGCCGACTTTGATTATCGCCCATACTATTCCGGGCAAAGGAGTTGACTTTATGGAATGGCAATATTCTTGGCATGGCAAGACGCCCTGCGCCGAGGAAGGGCAAAAAGCGCTTAAATGTTTGAGAACTTTAGACGGCAAAATTAAATCAGAAGACGAGTAATATGGATTTAATTAAAAACGTTTACCAAAAAGAAAAATTAGAGCAGAAGCCGACACGGGACGGCTATGGGGAGGGGCTGGTTGAATTGGGGAAAAAGAATCCCAATATCGTTGTCTTGGGAGCGGATTTGACGGCTTCTACCCGCTGTGATTGGTTTCAGAAAGAATTTCCCGATAGATTTATTGAGGTTGGGATTGCGGAGCAAAACTTAGTCGGCGTCGCCGTCGGATTGTCTTTGGTTGGCAAAGTTCCGTTTGCTTCCACCTACGCTGTCTTTTGCCCGGGGAGAAACTGGGATCAGATTAGAATAAGCGTTGCTTATAATGAGGCCAATGTTAAATTGACTGGGGCGCATGCCGGCGTTTCAGTCGGAGAAGACGGAGCAACCCACCAGGGATTAGAGGACATTGCCATTGCTCGCTGTCTGCCCAATATGACGGTGATTGCCCCATGCGATATGATTGAGACGAAAAAAGCGACTATTGCCGCCGGCGAAATGGTTGGTCCGGCGTATTTGAGGTTTGCCCGCGAAGCAACCCCGGTCTTTACTACCGACAAGACCCCCTTTGAAATCGGCCGAGCGGAAATTTTTAGAGAAGGAAAGGACGTCGCGCTCATTGCTTGCGGGCCAACGGTCCACCAAGCGCTAATAGCGGCAAATGAGCTGGAGAAAGAAGGTATTTCGGCCGCCGTGGTCAATAATCACACTATCAAACCGATGGACGAGAAAACAATCATTGAGATTGCTCAAAAAACCGGAGCGGTTGTGACGGCGGAAGACCATCAGGTAATGGGCGGAATGGGCAGCGCCGTTTGCGAGGTTTTATCCAAGAATCATCCCGTACCGATTGAGATGATTGGCGTTTTGGACCGCTTCGGAGAATCGGGCAAACCAGATGAATTAATGGAGGTTTTTGGACTAACAGCCAAATATATCAAGGAAGCGG
>PFWG01000041.1 GCA_002791035.1 Candidatus Portnoybacteria bacterium CG_4_9_14_3_um_filter_43_11
CCCATGCGAATTAAAACCTTAAAATATTTCCTCCAAAAATTAGTATCTAACATAGCTTAACATAACCCTTTGATGGGAATTTTGATTATATTATACCCTACCCGCCAAAACTTGACAAACGGAAACCAATATGCAATATTTGGGGCAGTTCTTCATATCTAAATTAAGCGGAAAAAAGGAGAAGAAGATGGACACATTGCTTAAAAGGTCAGAATATTTGCAGATTATCCCTGATGGCGAAATGAGCATAGTATGGCATTCTTTATTCGGCTACCCTATGATTGTTAACAGGGAAACAATTGAGTTTCTGGGTACCTTTTCCTTACCACGAACAACGACCGACGTAAAAAATCTTGCTCTTTTTTCAGAAGTAGAGGAAAATGCTAAAATGCTTCAGAATTGTTTTTTCCTTATCTCGGTAGACCTTGATGAACGGTAACTTTTGAAAGAGAAAGTTAAAGAATATAGCGAATCTGCCGCAGGCGGTAAAAACATTGAATATCTGTCGCTGATTCTTTCGGAAAATTGCAATTTCGCCTGTTCGTACTGCATTTCCAACAGCATGATTTCGGCGAGCCATAGAAAAACCAACAAGAAAAAAGTTATGTCCGCCGAAACCGCCATTAGGGCAATTGATATCTTTCTGTCAATTTTAGCAGAAAATAACAAAGGATGTGCTTATATAAATTTTGGCGGAGGCGAACCCTTGATCAATGCTATCGTGATGAAATGTGTTCTTGAATATTGTTGCGAAAAGTATGGGCGAGCTTTTGATTTTAAGTTCCGAATAAACACAAATGCTTCGTTTATAAACCGAGATATCGCCGAAGCTCTGAAGAAATATGATGTTAAGCCTGCAATAAGCCTCGACGGCCAGAGGGATGCCAATAACAAGGTCAGGATGACAAAAGCCGGCAAGGGTACTTTCGATCAGATATTTAGGGGCATCCAGGCCCTGCGCCAGGTAGATTTTGCACCCCAGGGTTTTTCAACGACAGTAACAGAGAATAATTTTGATCTAATATCTGAAGGATTAATCAGATTTGCAAAAGAAGAGGGATTTATTGATTTATGCATAGATCTTGATGTAATTCATCTCCTCTCAATCCCCGTAGAGGCAGCCGTAAAAAAGCTTTTGATATTAAAGCAAATAGCGCGCGAAGAAGGCATTAACTTATCTGGCCTTTGGGAACGTCCCGCAGAAAATCTTAATAGTTCAATACTTGAAAAGCATATTGCTTTTTGTGGTGGCGTTGTGGGTAAAAGCATGTGCGTTAGCCCATCGGAAGAAGTTTTTATATGCGGCTATAGCGGAAAGCCATTCGCCGATTTGTCAAAAGAAGAAATCAAAGCCAGCTCAGTTTATAACGACATTGTTACGGGGAGATTGGCTGGCGGAATAGAAAGATGCAAGGGATGCTCGATAGAAGGCCAAT
>PFWG01000013.1 GCA_002791035.1 Candidatus Portnoybacteria bacterium CG_4_9_14_3_um_filter_43_11
GCCCTATTTTTAAAAACGAAGGTTTGGCCAATGGTTTGGCGGGGAGGAGCTGGCTTTGCCCTTGGCTCTTTAATTGGTCCGATCATTGGTAATCTGCTAGGAAATCTTTTCAATTCATTGCTGGTCGCCTATCTGATTACTTTTGCCGTTATGAGCGTGGTTTTAGGCAAGTTTTTGGCTTGGGGAGCGTATAATCATAGAAAATAGCCGATGAAGGAGGGAGAAATAAATTTAAGGAGAGTAGTTATTGTTGGGTTTTTTATAATCTGCTTGGGGGCAGGTTTTTTTATTTTAGTATTGCCAGCGCTGGCAGCCGCGCCGGCGATAAATTACGCGCCTAATTTACGGTTCTCATCCGGAGAAAAATATTTCCCGGCCGACCCGTTGGAGTTTTACTATGAAAATGGACAAGAAATTTCGGGAGAAATCGCGGTTTTGAAGTATAACAACTTAACGATTCAAGAAAAGCTAAATAAGCTAACCGTTCTCTATCATATAGAAGACGAAGGTGATGAGTTGGTCTATGAATATTGGTTTTTTAGCGTTTTTAACGATGCCGCAGGATTAATTAAGAATAAGCACTATGGCGACTGGGAATCAGTTTTTGTTTTTGTTGATAAAAGCGCGAATAAAGTTAATAAAGTTATCGGAACGGCTCACGAGAGAGTAATTTTTGATACTGAAATTTACGCTCCATCTAGTAATCATATTTGGGCCTATATCGGCGAGGGTTCTCACGCTAATTGTGTTGATGAAGAAAATGATGGATATTGCAACTTTACAAAGTGGAGAAGAGGGGAAAAATGGGATGGAAACGGCCCACAAGTTTTGTACAATCAATATAATTTAAAAGAGATTACACTAGAGTACGTTACTCAGTTCAATGGGGCAACAATTTTAACTGATGTGCCGATACTCGGGATTAACTTTTTAGAGGGCGTGGATGGAAATATAACAAATTTGGTCGACTATCTATTTAGCGAAGAATTCTATAAAAAAGATTGGGGCGGCGGTCCGCCGCCGCACGCCTGGGCGCAGTCAAACTACTATGAGCCGGAGGAATTAAGGCCGTATAGTGTTCAGATGGCCAAGGAGTATGTTTTGGATAAAGCCAATCAGGCCAAAGAAACGGCTGTCGGATGGTTAAATAATTTAGGCGCTTTGTTTAGCGGCTCAAAACAGTCGGCCGGCATTAGCGCGGCGCTTTTTACTCCAATGGAAGAATTAATAGAGCAAGCAAATTTGTTTTTTACCGGAGCTGAACCAGCGGAGACAACCAAATCTCTTCAGTTGCCGGAAACAAAGCCGGCGCCGCTAATTTTACCGTCATCAGCCGAAGCAAAACCGGCGGCAAAAGAACCGATTAAAGAAGAAATTAAAATAGCGCCAAAAGAGGCAGGAAAGGAGACGCCGAAAGAAACAGAGGGAAAACCGGCTGAAAAGAAAATTTATTATGGCGACGGAGGGAATAGCGCCGGGAATAATAATGGCGGCGCCAGCGTTTCGGTTGAGAACGGAGAAACGGTTCTTGAGGAAGCCGCCACCACGACAAACGAAATAATTTTAGATGAAGATGCCGCCGAAACTGCTACTTCCACTGATGAGATTGCGACCACAACAGAAGAAATAATTTTAGATGAAGATGCCGCCGAAACTGCTACTTCCACTGATGAGATTGCGACCACAACAGAAGAAATAATTTTAGACGATGATTTAGGCGAAACCGCAACTTCCACCGATGAGACTGCTACCTCTACCGAAGAAATTGACTTGACCCCGCCGCCGGCAGTCAGTGATTTAGCCGCCGAATATGGCGATAGCCGCGGCGCGGTCGCTTTATCCTGGACGGCGCCAGCGGATGCCGTTGAATATATTATCCGCTACGCGACCTCTTCTATTGCCAGCTCTACTTGGGATTTAGCTATTGATGTTTCAGGCGAGCCAACTCCTGGCGCCGTCGGCGAAACGGAAAATTTCACTATTAATGGGCTGGACATTGGTCAGACCTATTATTTCGCCCTCAAATCAACCGACGAATCCGGCAATATTTCCGAGATGTCAAATATAGCCAGCTCGTCGCCGAGCGCTTTGGCCGAGTCGGTTGTTATCAGCGAAGTCCAATTATATGACCGGGAATTTGTGGAATTATATAATCCAACCGGACAGGAGGTGGATTTGTCCGGCTGGTATTGGTCGTATTTCTCATCTGACCGCGATTGGAATGAGCCCTATCGCAACAAAAAATTTCCAGCCGGAGCGGCCATCGCCGCCGGCGGGTATTATTTAATCGGCCTGAATGGCTTTGGCGCCAATAACGGATTTATTGAAGTCGACTGGCCGGCGTATAGTTCATCCCAATTAGGCAACTACGACGGCTCAGTGGCGATTTTTTCTTCGGATCCGTCTTCGGCCAGCAGTTCGGCGGAAGCAGAAGGTCTAGCCATAGACGCTTTGGGCTGGGGAAACGCCCAGTATGTTTTCAAAGGCGGTCCGGCCGTGCCGCCGGAGCAATACCGCAGTTTGGTTCGCCGGACAGCCGGCTGGGACACCGGCGACAATAACGCCGACTTTATTGCCAAGGACTGGCCCAATCCGACCAACTCTTGGGGAGATTCAGCCACGATTGTTTCGGATAAAATTGAGATTACCCAAGACAGCGTCTGGGATTTAGCCGGCAGTCCGTATCTTTTGGAATCAAATTCGGGCGATTACCCAACCATAGAAACTGGCGCGGTCTTGACTGTTGAGCCGGGCGTCATCGTTAAGGGAGCCAATAAATATTATCCCAGTTTGCTGGTTAAAGGGGTTTTGAAAGCGGAAGGGACAAGCGACAGCCCGATTATTTTTACCGCCAATACTTCTACGCCTGCCAGCGGAGATTGGTCGGGGATTGTTTTTGACGGCGCCGAGGCCGGCTCGGTTTTGAACTATGTCCGGTTTGAGTCCGGTGGCTACGAATCGTTCTATAAGCCCAAGATAATCAATGAGATGTTGAGAATTATTGACAGCGATGTTACCGTCAGTAATTCAATTTTCGAGAAAAGTGCTAAAGGAGCGATTTATTTGGAAAATTCAAACTCGCTGATTTTCAAGACGACTTTTTCGCAAAACGGCTCTACGGCGATTGTTGTTTTCGGTTCCTTGTCGGCGCCGACGATTGAAAACTGCCGGTTTGAAGACAATGGCGGCAACGGGATAGATGTTTTGTCCGGGGCGGCGCCGGTTATCGCCAATAATGTTTTTTCGGACAACTTTTATCCGCTAACAATAAGAAGTTCCTATCCGGAGCTGGGCGGCAATGAAGCCAGCGGCAATAATCTAAACGGCATTGCCGTGGAGCAAGACTCATTTTTTGAAAAAGACGCCATTTGGAAGGCGGATTCGCTGGCCTATATTCTTTTTTCCGGCTCGGGGCAGGCGCCGACCGTTGCCACTGGCACGGTTTTGACCATTGAGCCGGGCACGGTGATTAAACCATATAGTCCCTATTATACCGCCTTAAAAATTGAGGGAGAATTGGTTGCCGAGGGAGCGATCGGCACGCCGATTGTTTTTACCTCCTTAAAAGACGATGACTACGCCGGAGACACCAATAACAGCACCAGCACGCCCGCCGACGGCGATTGGAAAGACATTAAGTTTGCCGCCGGCAGTCGCGGTCGGTTATCCCAGATTATTTTCCGCTACGGCTCCGATAATGTTTTGGATATCGACGCTTTGGCTGAAGTGGTTTTGAAAGAGGATTGACTTGACAACATTGCCTTCTTTTTTATTCTGCTATATAATTTCGGCGATATGGAAAAAACGAAAGAAAAGGCCTTTCGGCTGGGTTTGGCGGTTTATCGGGTGACCAAACTTTTCCCAGAGGGAGAAGTTTTAATTTCTCAAATCAGGGAGGCCGCCAATCAGGTTTTGTCCGACCTGGTTTTAGGCCGGAGCAAAGAGGCGCGGAAATACGCCGAAGTCATTTTGAACTATTTGCGGTTGGCCCGGATGCAGAACTGGATAAAACCGGTCAATTTTGATATACTGATAAAAGAGTACGGCGGATTAATAGCGGAGATTGGAAGCGGCGGGAAAGAAAGGGTTGAAAAGAAAAAAACTATCAAATTGACCGAACGGCAGAAAAAGATATTGGACTATATTCAAGGTGTAAACCTCAAAAGTTTTCAGGCCGGAGATTTAGATGTTAGTTTGCTTAAACTAAGTGCTCGCACTCTGGTTCGGGAATTAAGCGAATTAACCGACAAGGGTTATGTGAATAGAGATGGACAAGGGAGGGGTGTTTTTTACTCTCGTATAATCACGCCAAATCACGCCAAATCACGCCAAGAATAAAAATAATCACGCCAAATCACGCCAAGTATAATGAAAAAGAAGGAATTTATCAAGCTCTACGATGAGTTTGCCCCGCGAATTCATCGCTTCATTAACCTGAAAATCAGCTCAATTCACGACTCGGAAGACCTGACTTCGGAGACCTTTTTTAAATTTTGGCAAAAGAGCAGGGAAAACCGTCTTAATGATATTAAAATTGACTATCCAAAAGCGATGCTTTACCGAATCGCCAATAATCTGGTGATTGATTTTTACCGCAAAAAATCCAGAAAAGAGGTTTCTCTTGACCAGGAAGACAAGACCATGGCAAAAATAAAAGACCGGGTTGACTTGGTCGTCAAGTCCAACTTGGATTCCGATATGGAACAAATCAAAACGGCGCTGGCCCAGCTCAAAGAAGAGCACCAAAATGTGATTGTTTGGCGCTATCTGGATGAACTTTCAACCAAGGAAATAGCCGAAATTTTGGGCAAATCAGAAGGAGCGGCCAGGGTCTTGATTCACCGCGCCTTAAACGCCTTAAAAGAAAAATTTGGAAGATAAGTGGATTACGAAGTCAGAATGACGCTGTGGTCATTCTTATAGATTCTTCGCCTAACGGCTCAGAATGACAGTTTGCGGCAGATATATTCTGTAACAAAAGGGGGTTTCAATCGTCTATATTATTAATGATGACTGATAGGGAATTAATCAAAAATTTAAAAAAATTGGATAAAATCCAGCCCTCAAAACATTGGCTGGTTTTATTGCGCCGAAATTTAATCGCCCGGGTTGATTACGATATTGAAATTGAAAGGGAAAGAAGCGAGCGATTCGGTTTTCTGTTTGGCTGGCTGGGCAGTTTCCAATCAACGGCTTTAGCCGTTTCTTTGGTTTTCATCTTTGTTTTTGGACCATGGCTGGCGATTAAGGCCGCGGAAAACAGCTTGCCCGGCGACCTGCTTTATTCAGTTAAAAAAGCCAGCGAGGACGTTCAGAAAACCGTTGCTAATAGCGAAGAAAAGCCCCGCCTGCAGGTGGAGTTTGCCAGCCGCCGCTTAGAGGAATTATCCAGGGTGAATCAGGATATAGATGACAGTTCGGAAAAAACAGAGAAATCAAAAGAGATTATTATTGATTTTAGGGATAATTTGGCCAGTGTCAGCCAACAGATAAAAGATATTTCGTCTAAAGATAAAGCCGTTATAGTCGCCAAAGAAACCATGAAATTAAGCGAAAATTTAGCCAAAGCCAAGAGTGAGGCGTCTTCCGAAGTCAAAGATGATATCGCCGAAGCGGAAAAAAGCATTGAAAAGATTAACGAAGAAATTTTAACGGTTTTGACCAGCGACAAGGGAGAAAATGACGAAAGCGCCGCCACGACGACTCTAGACCAGGAGATTATCATTTATCTGAGAGCCAGCACTAGCACGGACGAAGAGGTTTTGCCGGAAAATTAGTTCCGTCCGAGGCGGATAGATTCTTCGCCTTTGGCTCAGAATGACTATCTGTTTTTGTATAATTTTGGAAAGTCCGGATTTTCAATCAAGGTTCGGTCGAATTTTCCCTTAAATATTGGGAGAAACCTTGACCTTCGGACAGATTTGAGTTATAAATTTAGGACAGTCGCAAAGCGGCGAAAAGCCCTCTAAAAAAGGGCAAGCGCGATAAATGGTCGGTTGCGATTGAAAATTCATCTCGCGTTTTTTCGAAGAACGCGGGAAAAAAAGTCGAATGAGATTGTCTAATAGCATGTGAATTAGCCAATCTCAGAGATATAAAGTTAAAATGAGTAATAAATTACAGAAATCGATTTCTATTCTGACAAGCATCACCACGACAATTATGGTTTCCGGAGTCGTAATGTTGGCTCCACTGGCCGCTTCGGCCGTAACCATCGTTGATGGCGATATTGTCAGCCCGGACGCTGCTTTTACCGAGACCGATGATGGAATCACTTATTACCCGTACGATGTCTTTATTGTTAAGATAATTAACGGCAAGACATTTAAGCGGTTGATTCTTAATCCGCAGGTATTTGACAGCTACGGGCACTTGGAGTGGGGAAATATCAAGACCATTTCAGCCGCTACGGTTGATGGTTACACCACTTCTCAGTTGGTCCGGCAGATCGACACGCAGCCAGTTTACAAACTGGTTCCCGATGGCGACACCGGCACTAAAGAATGGCTCAATATGACCGCCGCCGAGTTTGAAGCGGCCGGTTATGATTGGGATTCCATTTATATCGTCAATGGCACTGATGTCGGCAATTATACTACCGGTTCGGATATTGTTGACGGAGGAACTGTCAGTAGTGGAACCTTGACCGCTGTTTTAGCGGCCGATACTCCGGCCTCTGGCATCACGGTTAAGAACGCGGCCAGAGTGCCTTTTACCAAGGTTAACCTAACTGCTACTGGCGGAGATGTTATTGTTGACTCGTTGGTTATTGAAAGAACTGGTTTGGCTCAGGATGGCGCTATTTCATCAGTCGATATTATCGACGATAGCACCAACCGAGCGATTAACACTACCAGCAAAACCTTTAATTCTCTTCATCAAGCCAACTTCACCGATGACTTTACCATCAGCAAGGGCACAACTAAGTCAGTTATTCTGGCCGCTAATATGGCCTCTAACTTAACCAGTTATTCAGCTGAAGCGCCATCGTTGAGTTTGGTTTCAGTCATCCTAAAAGGCAGCGCTTCTGTTAGCGCTTCATTGCCGCTTACCGGCAACTCGATGACAAATAACAACACTATTACCATCGGCGAAGCGACTATCTCGATAGGCGCGTACAGCAATGCGAGTTCTACCGCTATCCAAGTTGGCAAAGAGGATTACACCTTCTTCTCCTTTCAGGTTCAAGCTGGTTCAGCTGAAAAAATTCAGTTCAGCCAGGTTAGAGTTTACCAGGAAGGTAGCGCCAGTTTGGGAACAGATGTCATTAATCTTGAGCTGTTGCAAGACGGCACCAAGATTGCTGATGGCGTAATCTCTACCAGCAAATACGTTGATTTCAGTTTCAGCACCATTACTATTGATAAAGGGCAGATCGCCCAGTTCCAGGTTAGAGCTGATGTCAACGATGGTTCCGCCAGAACGATTAAGCTCGGCATC
>PFWG01000054.1:0-3229 GCA_002791035.1 Candidatus Portnoybacteria bacterium CG_4_9_14_3_um_filter_43_11
GCGAAGAAATTTCAACGACAGTCGCGGCGGATTCAACAAGGACAAACGCAGCTGGTAAACTTTTACCGCTGACATTAAAACGCCCCCGATTTTACATCGGGGGCGTTTTGGTTTGGCTATTGGCAGAGACGGTTGGACGATGTTAGAACTTATTTTAAAAAGATATTGGATAATAGCACATTACAAACTAATAAAAGCATAAGCAGCAATAGGACCTCCGGTTGCTCCAACTATTCTCACTGGACTCGTTTGCAAATCAAAGTTATTCCTTGCCTCTTTAGGAATCTCACAAAGATGAACCAAGGACTCCACAATTAAAAGGCTTTTTAATGTTTGATGAGAATTATGGCTGCCAACCGGATCTATGGTTAATGAATCAATGCCAATAACTTTAATATTCTTAAAAGAAGCGAGGAATTCCGCGGCCTCCTTGTTAAGATAAGGAAGACTTTCAGGAATATGCGGCTTATTCGCTTCCAGCCATTTATCATAACCCGTCCGGATTAAGACTGCCCCCACTTCTGATATTGAATTAGGCAAGCAGAATTAAAAGAATAATCAAGTCCGAAAATCTCAAATCCCTTATCCTGCATTTCTGGATTTTGATGTTTGGGTGCATCCCCGTGCGGATGAAAATTGTGGTCGCCAAGCTTATAAGTATGGTGCTGATAACCCGTTTGCTTAATATCGCTAAAAACTTCCTTTTTGGGCTTGGGATCGCCCGGATAAACTTCTGTCTCTTCTTTTAATGGTTCGGTTAAATCAATTACTAAAAATTTGTTTTTTCCTAACTTTATTTCTTTTCTGTTCATATTTTGATTCTATCATAGATAGGTTTGAACGTCTATTTATATCCCCAATCTTACTAACTTGACATTATCCACCAATATTATAAAATAAGGCTATATGACAATATCTCCAGAGCAATTTAATAAATTAGCCACTAAAGAAGATTTGAAAGATTTTGCGACTAAAGACCATTTAGATAACAAAATTGGCGAAGTCTTAAATGCAGTTGATGGTATAGCCAAAAGATTCGATACAATCGAAACAGAATTTAAAGCTGATAAAATTGCTCATGATCGCATACAGGAAGATGTTGATAATATTAAAGAACGATTAGAATTAAAAACAACACCGTAATTTTAATCTCTATCTTTATCAATGATGAACCTCCTTTTGGCTCCCGCCAAGAGGATTTTTTATTATACCATTTTGTTTAATCTTCCTATAAAAAAACTACCCTTGCTCGAAAGCAGAGGTAGTGATCATAGTAACTACATTGTATACTCTTTAAAAATTACCTGTCAAGATTAATTCTGTGGATTACAAAGGAATATAAGAATATATAGCGTAATATATTGGCAGGCGTGGAGGGACTCGAACCCCCAGTATGCTCCTTTTGGAGAGGAGTGGTTTGCCAGTTAACCGACACGCCCGTACTTTTCCATTATAATCTTAGATACTAATGATAATCTACGAGCTAATAAGGAATCGAAATATCTAATATTAGCGCACCCTTGATAATTATCCTTTATTCTCTTGCCCGTATTGGGTTTTTGATAAGGTTTAATGAATTGTTTCTTTGAAATACCAGTTATTTTAGACCAAAATGACATCTGTTTTTTCGGCGAATGGTAATCGTGTATATGTACACAAACACGAAATCTTTTCTCATCGATTTCAAAACTCGATCTTAATAGAAAAAGGAATAATTTTACCAATTCCGGATTAGAATTTGAGAAAGAGATACCGCTGGCGGTATTTTTTGTTCCCTCGCACTCATATAGCAAAGCGCAAAACATTTTAAGATGCTTTTTGCCTAATTTGACAGAACTCAAAAAAATTTCGGCTTCTTTTTTTAAATCTTTATCTATTTTCTCCCTTTTTAATCTCTTTTTTTCTCTGGTCTTTTCATAACCTAAAAGACACCTGCGTTTTAACCTTTCAATAGCTGACTTAGAGAGTTTTATGTCCCTCAACCAAATAGATGCCGTGCTCTTAGAAATATTTAACTTTTTAGTAATTTCATTGAAGGAATATCCCTTTCTCCTTAGAATCTTCGCTTCAAAATATTTCTCTTTTAATCTGGGCATATCGAACTGGTAATAATAGTTATATAACTGCTACCAGTTTAACTTTTTATCTGCCCAGAGTCAACTGTTAATAACCTACTTTTTCATTTCCTTGTGCAAGGTATGCTTCCGGCACCACTTGCAATGCTTTTTCAACTCCAATTTCTTTTGGATTGTTTTTTTGTTTTTATGCGAATAATAATTGATTCTCTTGCATTCGCTGCACTGAAATTTTATTAGATTATCTTGTGGCATAGATATGTTCCCTATTTATTGTCTTCCTTGAGCCGATGCTCGGATTTGAACCGAGGACCCTCTCCTTACCATGGAGGCGCTCTGCCAGCTGAGCTACATCGGCGTGTGGGCGGTGAGGGACTCGAACCCCCGTAGTCCGAAGACATCAGATTTACAGTCTGATGCAATTGCCGCTATGCGAACCGCCCCCGGAGCCACCTCTCGGATTTGAACCGAGAACCTTCGCTTTACAAAAGCGTTGCTCTGCCGTTGAGCTAAGGTGGCCAGTAATATAGCCCCCGCCGCCGAGCGGGGTAAACTACTCAACTCCCATTTTTTTCAATTCTTCCAGAGCTTCTTTCACTTTTTTGTCTTTGGAGCCGAGTTTGACCGCCATTTCTAAAGACGCCTTAGCGTCGGAATAGTTATGCTGTTTCCAATAAAACAATCCGAGAAACTTGTAAGCGGTAATATTCTTTGGGTTCTCCACAATCAAATCAATCCATTCCTGTTCTTCTTTAATTGGCTTATTTAAGTCGTCCAAAGAAATTTCTTCATGCGTTTCTTCTTCCTTTGGGATTTCTTGCCGGTTTAAAATTGACTCTGTTCTCTCGTAATCCGGCTCTATTTTTTTGTTTATTTTTAACACAACTTCGTCCGACGGCTTCTGGCCATTAAGTTTGTTTTGCTTTTCGCGCCGCTTAATTTCTTTCTGTTTAATCCACTCCCTTGACTTTTGGGCCATCACTTTGGAACTGCCCCTTAGCCCGACAATCCACCCGCCTAAAATGTTTTCTATCTTTAAAAAAATAATCTTTATTCGCATCAGAAGTTTTTCCAAAGAAACGATAAAATTGAGCCAGTGCTGTTTGTAGTTTACCCCTTTGACTCTGTCGGCTAGTCCTTTTTTCCTTGAAAGA
>PFWG01000054.1:3244-26416 GCA_002791035.1 Candidatus Portnoybacteria bacterium CG_4_9_14_3_um_filter_43_11
TCTGATAATTTAGCCAAAACAGAGATTTTACGATAGACAATTATTATCAACCCGAAGAAACCCAAGGCAATAAGAAGATAGAAGATGTTATTGCTCATAATTAAATTTCTAATCGAACAAATTTGCCTAGTTTGACATTTTCGCCCAGTTTTGCGATAGCTTCGGCGAGCAAGTCCTTAATGGTCTTGCCGGTGTCTTTAATAAAGGGCTCTTCTAATAAACTCTTGGTGTCTTTAGATCCCATCGCGGCAATATGCATTGTCAAATCGTGGGCTAACCTTTTAAATTCTTCATTTCTGGCGACAAAATCCGTTTCGCAATTTAATTCAAGAATTACCCCGACTTTGCCATTGCTGTGGACATAGGCCTCAATCAGACCCTGTTTGGCTTCCCGGCTTGATTTCTTAATCGCCTTTTCCGCTCCTCTTCGGCTTAAAATCTTAAGAGCGTTCCTTTCGTCGCCTTTGGCTTCTTCCAGCGCTTGTTTGCATTCCATAATAGAAAGGTTTGTTTTCTGGCGAAGTTTTTTAATTTGTTCCATGGCGATCATAGATTGCTATTTTAGCGCTTTAACAATTGACCCTAAAATTAGTTTCAACGAAGAAATAGCGTCGTCGTTAGCCGGAATCGGATAGTCAATCAGGATCGGGTCAGCGTTGGTGTCGCACAGCCCAACGATCGGTATGCCCTTGATTTTTGCTTCTTTAACAGCCAGTTTCTCTTTATAGGTATCTACCACCAAAAGCGCGTTTGGAACTTCGGTTAAATTTTTAATCCCGCCAAATTGTCGGTTTAATTTTTGTAATTCAACGCCGAACTCATGCTGTTCCTTCTTGGTATATTTCTTAAGCTCTCCCGTCTCTTTCTTTTTTTCCAAATCCCTAAAATGACCGAGACGGCCGGAAATAACTTTGAAATTGGTAATTGTCCCGCCAATCCATCTCTCCGTCACATACGGCATGCCGACTTCTTTGGCCGACTCCTCGGTTATCTGCTTGGCTGAAATTTTCGTCCCGACGAAAACAATCGTCCCCTTTTTCTCTTTTAGTTTACTGATAAATTCCAGGGCTTCTTTCAATTTTTCTCTTGATTTTTCCAAATCAATAATATGGACATTATTGCGAGAAGTGAAAATATACGGCTCCATTTTTGGGTTTTTTCTTGAGGTCCGATGTCCGAAATGAATTCCGGCTTTGAGCATTTCTTCCAAACTTGGCGTAATTTCCTCCAAATCAAGCTTCCGCTTTTTTGATTCTTTTTTCTTTTTTTCTTCTACCATAATTTTTAAAAAGAGTGTCTTGTCTGACACTTTCTTGATATCTTTTTCTGTTAATATCCTATAATATATAATAAAATAAAGCAAGAGTAAAGAAAGAAGAAAAATTGCTTTAAAAACTTGCTTTTAGGGCGAGATTAGATTATATTAAAGACAATGAAAAAGGATATTCATCCGAAATATCATCCTAAAGCAAAAATCACCTGCGCTTGCGGCGCTGTTTTTGAAATTGGCTCAACCAGTCCGGAGTTGGAAGTTGAGATTTGTTCTCAGTGCCATCCTTTCTACACCGGCAAGGAGAAAATTATTGAAACCGGCCAGATTGAAAAATTCAAAGAACGGTTAGCCAAAAAAGGAAAGCTCCGATGCCCGAAAGGGCCGGAGTCCCGATCGCGAAGCACGTCGGGAAAAAGTCAAAAAAATAAAAAAGTAAAATGAACAAGGGAGTTATCGTTGAAATCAGGTCCGGCGCCGGCGGCGAGGAGGCGGCTATTTTTGCCGCCGACCTTTTTCGGATGTATTCCCGCTATGCCGAAAAACAAGGTTGGAAAACCGCGCTGATTGAAACCCACCCGGCTGAATTAGGCGGCTTTAAAGAGGTTGTTTTTGAAGTTAAGGGCGAAAACGCCTATGAAAAACTAAAATATGAGGGCGGAGTCCATCGTGTTCAGCGAATCCCCGCCACCGAAAAATCCGGCCGGGTCCACACTTCCACTGCCTCGGTCGCCGTTTTGCCCGAAGCCGAAGAAACTGAATTCAAAATCAATCCCAAGGATATCCGAGTTGATGTTTTGCGCGCTTCCGGTCCGGGCGGCCAATACGTCAACAAGCGCGAATCGGCGGTTCGGCTCCTCCATCTTCCCACCGGCATCATTGTTACCTGCCAAGAGGAACGGACGCAGCAAAGCAACAAAGAAATTGCCATGCAAGTTCTCCGCGCCCGTCTTTTAGCCCGAAAAAGGGAACAGGAACTGGCGCAATTGAGCCAAGAAAGAAACAGCCAAATTGGCGCCGCGATGCGGGCCGAAAAAATCAAAACATACAACTTTCCCCAAAACCGCCTCACCGACCACCGGATTAAAAAATCTTGGCACAGTTTGGAAAAAATAATTGATGGCGATTTAGAGCCAGTCATCAAGACATTTAAAAAATTAAACATTAAAAAAATAAATATCAAGTGATATAATCTCATTCGTTCGGAAATAATCAAGCAAGCTTGTTATTTCCTTACTCATATCGATTATGAAAAAGAGAATCTTTAGCGGTATCCGGCCAACCGGCTCCATTCACATCGGCAATTATCTGGGAGCGCTTAAAAATTGGACCGAGCTGCAAAACAAATATGATTCCATTTTTTGCATTGTGGATTTGCACGCTCTAACCACTCCGACAACGGCAAAAAATCTTCAGGAGAAAATTTTTGATCTGGCCGCCGTTTATCTGTCAGTCGGCTTAGACCCGAAAAAATGCCTTTTCTTTGTCCAATCGCATGTCCCCGCCCATGCCGAATTGACCTGGCTTTTAAACACCATTGCCAAAATTCCCGAATTGGAAAGAATGATTCAATTTAAGGAAAAATCAAAAGAACGCCGTTCCAATGTCAATGCCGGCCTCTTGGATTATCCGGTCCTGATGGCGGCTGACATCCTGCTCTACCAAACCGACGCCGTGCCGGTTGGCGAGGACCAAAAACAGCATGTTGAAATCGCCCGAACATTAGCCAAAAGATTTAACAAAAACTACGGCCGGACCTTCAATGTCCCGCAGGTTATCATTAAAAAAGAAAGCGCCCGGATTATGGCGCTGGACAATCCGGAAAAGAAAATGTCTAAAAGCGCCTCTAGCCCGTATAATTACATCGCTTTGACCGATTCTTCCGACGCCATCCGCGAAAAAATCAAACGAGCCGTGACGGACTCGGGAACAGAAATTAAATACTCCCCCGCCAGGCCGGCGATCGCCAATCTGATGAATATTTACCACTGCTTTTCCGGTTTAACTTTTGAAAAAATTGAACAGAAATACCAGGGCAAGGGCTATGCTGATTTCAAATCCGACTTGGCCGAATTGATTATCGCTGAATTAAAGCCAATTCGCCGTAAAATCAAAGAGCTAAAAAATAATCCGGCCCAAATTAAAAAAATCCTTGACCAAGGAGCCAAGGACGCCCGAATAATTGCCCAAAAAACGCTCCAGGAAGTAAAAAAGAAAATGGGATTGATTTAATCTCTACTTTTGAAATAATCAAGCAAAAACTCGGCCAGCAATTCTCCGCCGAGTTCTTCTTTTTTATGTTCAATAAAATACTCGGCCGCCATTCTCTTCGGTTTAACCGTCACGCCCTTGCCGACTTCAAGCATCTCTTGGTCGTTGTAGTTATTGCCGGTGGTCATAATCTGCTTGGGTTTAATTCCTAATTCTTTGGCTAAATTCTTAATCGCCTCACCCTTGGACATTTCCACGCTGCCGATGTCATACCCCTCATTTGTCCAAAGGCAATAAAGTTTATCCCCGGCCACTTCTTTGACCAAGTTGGGGATTTCTTCCATCTCATCGCAATGAACGGTCAGAATAAACAATTTCGGCTCAAAACCACGGATTCTCTGGTCGCTTTTCATCATCTCCTTTATTTTTTCTTTAATATCGCGTAACTGCCCAAAGTATTCGTCCGGATAAATCGGATGATTGATTTTGCCGCCGAGGAAAGTAATGTTTCCGTTTTCGGCCTGCAGGATAATCCGTTTGTCAAAAATTTCGTTGACCAAACTTTTCAGATAGAGAATATTTCTGCCGGAAGAAAAACCGATTTTTAAATGTTTTTTCAGTTTTTCTAAATTATTGATGAAACCAGCCGAGAGTTGATGCGACTTTATGTGCAGTTCGGTGCCATCCTGGTTTTCTTTCAGTTCCGTTCCGACCGGAATAACCACTCCGTCAAGGTCAAAAACGACCACCTTTAAATCGTCTAATTCCTCTTGGGTGATTTCTTTGATATTTTTCATTATTTTTATTATATCAGACTGGCAGGAAAACAAAAAGCCGAATCCCTTACCCAAACATCAAAAAGTCCGGCTTGAAAATAAGCAAAACGCCCAAAATCAAAATCACCAACCCGCCGATAAGGGTTGCCCATTTGGAGTATTTATCGGTAAATCCAAGTTTGGATAAGGTTATGACCGCAACGGCAAAGATAATCAAATCGTCTAACATAAAAACAAAAGTGTAAAGCAGAAGGTAGAGGTAATAACCCCAATCATTCAGATGACTTAAAGAAAGGATTTTGGTGTAAATCGCCGGCAAGCCGGCCGAACAGAAAAACTCAATTAGATTAACCCCGAAGGCCAGGGCGATTACTCCTACCAATGCCGCCGACAGAGTTGTTGATTCAACTGCTTGTTTGGCTTTACGAGAAAGACGCTCATGCCATTTGCTTCCGGCCGGCGCCACTTCGCAAACGCCCGGCCGGTAAGTGATAAACTTTCTTATTTGCCAAATACCGACTCCGCCGGCCAAGACACCGATAGTAATCCTTGTGATATTAACGTAGCCGATTGCCAAAAAGAGATTCAGCCAAGCGGACATTATCAGAAAATAGACAATTCCGGAGGCGGCAATAAAAGTCCCGCCAATCAGAAGCATTCTTTTTTTAGAACGAGCGTTAATCAGAAGAGCGAGCAGAAACAAGAGCACCCACATCGCGCAAGGATTAAAGCCGTCCAAGGCCGCCGTCGCAATCGTCAAAATCGGCAAAGACAACCTAGAAAGATTAATTTTTCCGATAATTGGATAATCAATAATTTCGTCGTTTTTATCGGTTTGGCACTGGTGGTCTACCTTTTCCAACGGGTCGGGACATTCTTTTATCAGGCACTCTTCAACCAATCCTTCAATTTTTTTGCCGGTGGCGGCGTCGTTCAAATAGCCGATAATCGCTTCTGAACCGACAAAAATCGCCGGCACCCGAATAATTTTTTCTTCGCCGCAGACCTCAAAAAATTTTAGCAGCAGTTCGGCATTCTCCCGACTGGACAAAATCTCATAGCGGCTGATTTCCAAACCCGGATATTTGTTTTCTAATTTATCCAAAAAAACGCCGGCTTTTTTACAATTAGGGCAAGTGCTGGCATAGAAATAATGAAGTTTGACCGGTTTTTCTTCTGCCAGAGCAAGATTAAAAACGCCCCCGAAGACAAGAACTATTAAAATTAGACCGAATATTTTTTTCATTACTTTGCTGATTCTATTACTCCTCCACCCAAGCAAATGTCTCCCGAGTAAAAGACCGCCCACTGGCCGGGCGTAACGGCCTTTTGGGCCCGGCTAAAAACTAATTTCAGGAACGGCGATTGACCTTTCTCTTCCTGAAGGCATATTTTAGCGCGGCTTAGCTTCTGATTATACCTCGTTTTAGCCATAATGAACATAGGCAGCGCCGGCGAAACGCCGGAAATAAAATTATAGTCAGCCAGAAAAACCTCCTTTTTAAAAAGAATCGGGTCGTCTTCTTTCTTGGTAACAATCAATCGGTTTTTGGCTTTGTCCAGGCCGGCCACCCACCAGGGACCCTGCGCCAAATTAATTCCTTTCCGCTGGCCAACGGTGTAAAAGTAAAGCCCCCGGTGCTTTCCTAAAACCCTTTCTTCACTGTCTACGATTTCCCCCGGTTCAAACCCTAGTTCTTCTTTTAAGTAAAACGGGATTGACTTTCCCGCGACAAAACATAAATCTTGGCTTTGTTTGGTTTTTCTAAAGAATTCTAACCCTTCTTTCTCGGCAATTTGATAAACTTTTTCCTTAGTGTAATTACCCAAAGGGAAAATTATCCTTCTTAGATGCTTTTGCTCCAAAAGGGCCAGGAAATAACTTTGGTCTTTTTTCTTGTCCTTTCCTTTCAAGAGTTGAACGGTCCCGTCCTTTCCTTCCCGAACGCGAGCGTAATGACCGGTAGCGATATAGTCCGCCTTTTCTTTTTTAGCCACCTCAATTAGTTTTTCAAACTTAACCAAACGATTGCAAATCAGACAGGGATTAGGGGTCTTCTTGTCTTTGAGAACATCTAAAAAATACCCGATGACTTTATCCCGGAAATTAATTTCTTCGTCAATGATCTGATGCCGGACGCCGAGCCGGCGACAAATTTCCCCGGCGATGATAAACGATTCCTCCGAACAGCAAATATTTTCTTTTAGCCGGTTTTTCTCATTTTGCCAGACGGCGTATTTGAAAGAAACGCCGATTGGTTCATAGCCAGCTTTTTTTAGCAAAAGCAAAGAAACGGAAGAATCCACTCCGCCCGATAAGCCAACGATTACTTTTTTACCCTTATTTCTCATTATTCAAAAAGTTTTTGATAATCAAAAAATCTTTTTTGAGCGTCTCCTTCATATTGGCGTTATAGACCGCCACCGCCGGATGATACAAAGGGATAATCTTTATTCCGCCAAAGGGCGCCGCCGCCTCAAAAACTTTTCCGTGAATTTTGCTGATGCCCTCTATCTTATCTTCTAGTCCGTATTTTTTCAAGATAAAAACGGCGGCGTAATTACCCAAAGCCGCGATAATTTTTGGCCGAATCGCTTCTATCTGCTCTTCAAGGTACGGCGCGCAGGCCTCAATTTCATTTTCCAGCGGATTGCGGTTTTGCGGCGGACGGCACTTTAGAATATTGCCGATATAAACGCTTTCTCTCGGCTGGCCAATGGAAGCAAGCAATTCGTCTAAAACGCCGCCGGCTTGGCCGCAAAAGGGCCGACCGGTTTTATCTTCATTCTGCCCCGGCGCCTCGCCGACAAAAATAATTTTCGCGGCATGATTGCCCTGGCCGACCACCGGCAAAGTCCTCGTCCGATAAAGCGGACATTTCCGGCAATCAATCGTCTTATCCCTAATTTGCTTCAATTTTCTGTCAACCGTTTTCATAATTTATCTCCTCGCTATTATAGCGGATATATTTAACTTTTAAAATGCGCTTTAGCGTAAATTTAAGGCCGCCTGTTTTTTCAGGCGGCAAGAAACTCCGGTCGCGAGGTCTATTGCTCCATGTTCTCGGACACATGTTCACCGACTTTTTCTACCTCGAAAAAGACGACGATTATTGGCGTATAATCCCGACAATTCCGATTATGTTCGTCGGGAATGCACCCTTGACAATACCCGTTTTTAGATTGTTTATTAAAAATCTGGTAAAAACAATATACCTTTTCCATTCCTCCCCCCTTTTTTTTATCGGTGCCAAAGAACCTTATATTCTATTCTTCTTAAATTTTACCGTCAACATCATTCCCTTCTCAACGCCTCAATCGGGTTCAACCGGGCCGCTTTTCTGGCCGGATAAATCCCGAAGGCAAGCCCGATGGCCATCGCGACAAAAAATGCCGCTAAGACCGCCAACCAGGAAATCGTCAGCGGCCAATTTAGTCCTTGTGTTCTGGCAATCAGGCCAACCGCCAAAGAATTCGCCACGCCTAAAACAATTCCGATGGTTCCGCCCAGAACCGTAATAACCAAACTTTCGGTCAAAAATTGGTATAAAATGCTTTTGCTGTCCGCGCCGACCGCTTTGCGCAGACCGATTTCCCGCGTCCGTTCGCTCACCGAAACCAGCATAATATTCATAATCCCGACCCCGCCGACCAACGCCTCAATTTTTTTAATCTTGCCCGAATTTTCAAATTCCAAATCAATCTGCTTATCGGAAATAACGGTGCCGGTCACGGAAACCTTCTCTTCCACGTCGCCTCGCGCCGCTTCAACGAAGGTATAGGACGGTTTTTTATTGAAAATCCCCTGCCAGGCAAAATACCCTCCGATAATAATGATTGCGATACTCCCTCCAATAATGAGCTTTTTCTTCATAGTCCGTTTTAATTTATTTCGTAAATAATGGTCACATCCACCTCTATCTTATTCTCTCCGCTTTGCGCTTCCGGCGCCACCCCTCCGCCGCCAATGCCATACCCCTTTGTATCATATCCTACAGAATAAGGCATAAAACTGCTTTCGTTAAAACTGATAATTTTGACCAATTTAACGCCTAACTCGCTGGCTATTTTTTCCGCCTTGGCCTTAGCGTCTTTGATGGCTTGTTCTCTGGCCTGCTCTTTTGGCTGGTCTTCGTCGTCAACGGTAAAAACCAGGTTGCCGGCTTCGTTGGCGCCGGCATCCGTCGCCCGTTGGATTATCTGGCCGACTTTGGCCAAATCCCTGATTTTAAGCTGAAGCGACTGCCGAACCTCGTACCCGGACAAAGTTCTTTTGCCCGTGGACGAATAGTTATACAGCGGATAAATGCTGAAAACCGTTGTCTTTAAGTCCTTCTCATCCACGCCTTCGCCCTTGACCGCCTTAATGACGGCGTTCATTTTGCCGGAATTATCGCTCACCGCTTTGCTGACCGCGCCAGCTTCGGCGCTGACGGCGAATTCAATCGTGGCTAAATCCGGCTTAAGGTAAACCTCGCCTTGGCCTGAAACCGCAAGAGTGTTGTTTGCCGCCGTTTCGCGGCCAATATACCTTCCCTGTTTGATTTTATTCGGTATTCCGACAATCGTTAAAACAATCAGAGCCGAAACAAAGACGATTAAAACGATGATTAAAATATCTTTGCTCTTTTTGTGATTGACTATCTGTTTTATTGTTTCCATATTTTTAGTAAGAATAGGTAAAACAATTTCAAATGAAATTGTTTTACCTATTCAATTTAAAACTATTTACTTTAAGGCCTTTAAAAACGGGCCGACGACCCGGTCAACAAATTCCAGGCAACTCTCGCGGTCAAGGTAAAACCAAAGAATAAAACCGAGAATTAGGACTAAAATCAACATTCCCAGAAACGACCGGCTGATAAAAAGCCGCAAAACCTTGCTGATCCACAAATCCCCTCTTTTTCTTTTTTCCTGCGAGAGTTTCTCGTCCAGAGAAAAATCATAATTTCGGTAAAACTCGGTTTTTCCTATTAAAAACTTCTTCAAATTATCCTGATGGAACTGGCTGGCCGGCTTTTGCTCCAGGAGTAAAATCAAACCGGAAAATTTAGCCGCGTCCATTTTGTCAATATTTTTCAAAACGCCCTTTAGTTGAGAAACCCACCTAAACCAGTCGGTCTTGTCGCCGGCAAGAGAACTTAAAAGACCTTCCCTGTCTTTTGGCTCAAGGAATCTTTGAGCAATCTTTTCAAATTCTTCCGTTTTTTCTTTTTGAGAAACCATTTAAAATATTATTTCGCGTTATTGATTTTATCATACAACAGCGGAAATGACAACCAAAATTCCGAAAACAAGGACAAAATTCCCGAAATTAATCCTTCCGGCCAGCTTCAACAGCCAAAGCCCTTGGCGATGAAGTAAAACTCCCGGCTGCGCTTGGGCGTTATCCTTGTCCGGTATCTTTTGGCAAAACTAAAGCGTTCTTTTACCGCTTGAAAAAACCCGGCGCTAAATTCGCTCTCAAACATTTTGCAGACGAAATTTCCGCCCCGGGCCAAAAGCGCTTCCGCCAGACAAAGCGTCTTTTGGCAGTATTCGGCCATTACGGCGTCGTCCTTGTCGGCTAGTCCGGTCAGTCGCGGCGATAAATCGGACAAGACCGCCTGATAAAAAGGAGAAACTTTCTTCAAATCGGCTGGTTTTACTTCTAAAACATCCTGTTTAAGAAAAATAATGTTGCCGCGCGGATCAATGTTGATATCCTGGAAATCAACTCCGACGACCTTGCCGCTTGGGCCGACTTTCTCCGACAGATACATCAGCCACGAACCGGGCGCGCAGCCCAAATCCAAAACGGCGTCGTCTTTTTTAACCAAACTATATTTCTTGTCCATTTCCGCCAATTTAAAAACCGACCGCGCCGGAAAATTTTTTTCTTTGGCTTTTTGAGTGTAGTAGTTCCTTCGGCTTTCGTTTAATCGCATATTTAGCCGAGATTTATCGCTAAAGTCGCCGCCGTCAACGCTAAAAGAAAAACAAGCGTATAGGCCAAGACGGTAATCGCTTCCGATTTATGTCCGTCAAGATAAAGATAGACCGACCGGCCAAAAATCATGGCGCCGACCGCCGCCGCCGACAGGCAAAAGAGAAGTAAAAAAGCCACCGGTCCCCAGTAATTGGCCATTTGGCCAAATATCTTTTCTCCGTTGAAAATAATCCAAGCCACCAATAGGACATAAAACAGGACTCCCAACGAATTGACTAAAGCGTAAATTATCAATTTTGATTTTTTCATATTTTTCCTTTCTTTATTAAAAATTTTAAAAAAAATTCATCTAAAATTTGTTCGCTATGCCGCGCCCGCCATTCCAGCCGGCTGGCTTTCCGATGCGCCCGGAGATAAGTCAAGCCGCTCTTCATCAGAGACCGTTCATAAAGTTCATGCAATAGAACGTACGGTCTTTCTTTGGCAAAAACATCGTCGTCAATCCAAACCTCGTTTTTCGGCACATATTGATAGACCAGGTCGTGTCCTCCCTCGGTAAATCCGATATCAAAGGCGCTTCGGACCAAACGGCCGTCTACCAGCCAAATGTCAATTTCATCTTTCGTCTTGTCTAAAAGCCGCCGGTGAACCTTTTCCGGAGAGAATTCGCTTTTTTGATTGATTACCTTCTCTAAGTCGCCGGCTTTTTTTCTTTCGGAAAGTTCTTTCTGATTGGCAATTTCCTTCGCCCGTTGATAGGACATTCCCCCGTCCATCAGCCGCCACTCGGCCAAAAGATGGTCAATAAAAAAACGCCTTTCGTTTGGAACGGACTCGCGGTCAATCCAAAACTCATATTTGGGAATAATGGGAAAATAATAGTATTCGGCAAAATTGGTAAAGTCTTTTTCCAAATCGCGCCTGATTTTAGCGCCGTCTACCAGCCAGATGTCAATTTTTCCCCGCCGGCCGATTTTTTTTAAGTAAAAATCTTTTTTATTCATCTCTGCCTTATTATACCAAAAAACAAATACTTTTATAATGTGGATAAGATTTACTTCCCGCTTAAAGGATTTTATGCTAAAATATACCCGTAATAATTAACAAGCAATATCACTATGGTCATAAAACTCATCTATACGATATTTCTGGCTCTTTTAGTCGCTCTTTTTGTCGGATTCGGCATAGACACTTTTTATCCCTCGCCCGAATCGCCGCGATATCCGGACGAACTCAGCTCGCCCAAAATAGACTGCTCTAGTTGCGCTGAAACCGTCGATGAAAAAACCGCCAGGGAAAACTTCAACCAAGTTCAGGAGAAATATCAAGAGGATTCAAAAGTTTACAACCGCAATGTTTCCATTATCGCTCTGGCGGCCGCCATCATTATTTTAATTTTCAGTTTGACGCTTTTATCTAAAATCAAGATGATTGCCGACGGAATTCTTCTGGGCGGCGTCTTCACCACCGCTTACGGCATCATCCGCGGGCTGATGAGCGACAGCTCCCGATTCAGGTTTTTCATCATCGCGGTCGGTCTGCTCATTGCCTTTGTTTTGGGCTACCTCAAATTCATCCGCCCGAAAAAAACTCCGCGGAAAAATTAATTTTATCCGCTTGAGGCGCGGTAACAAAACCGCCCCGCAACTGCGGGGCGGTTTTAATTATAAAGCCCGGTTGGAATTTTATCTTTTTTCTCCTGATGGAGAAGAAGTCAGCCATAAAATAAAAGGCCGGCGAAGTTTGTCTATTGACCAATTGTTATCTTTGAAAAGCAACGGTTTTTCTATTTTAAAACGGGAAAGCAAAAGCATCGTCGCTTGTAGATTCAGCGGGGACAACTTATTGTGTTCCAGTAAAAAATTTTCTTTTTTGGTCATTGTTCTTGTTTCCATTATACACCGCTTCTCCGGAAAAATCAATTTTTCCGCGCCCCCGCTCATGTTTAAGTTTAAAACCCAAGACCACGGTTCAATTGGCTACCGCTTTAGTATTTTTTTTCTCAGCCGAATAGATTTCGGAGTGATTTCCAATAATTCATCGTCGGCCATAATTTCCAAACCGCGCTCCAGAGTAAGCTTTAGCGGAGGCGTCAGATATAAGGCCTCGTCAGACCCGGAGGCGCGCATATTGGTTAAATGTTTTCCTCTGGTCGGATTGACAGTCATATCCGCCCCTTTACTGACATTCCCGACAACCATGCCTTCGTACACCTCTATATTCGGACTAATGTAAAGAGCGCCGCGGTTTTGCAGATTATACAAAGCGAAACCAAGCGCCTTGCCGGTTATCATTGATATCATCGAGCCAACCTGGCGGCGTTTTATCTCGCCCGCGTGCGGCCGAAAGCCGATAACGCGCGAAGCCATAATTCCTTCTCCCCGCGTGTCGGTTATAAATTCCAAGCAAAACCCAAGCAGGCCGCGCGTCGGAATTTCAAAAACTAACCGCGTCTCGGCCTGGCGCGTCTTTATTTCCGTCAGAGTTCCTTTACGCTTAGCGATTTTCTCAATGATGGCGCCAGCCAGAGATTTTGGCGCGTCAATGATAAGCTCTTCAAATGGTTCCAGGGTCTGTCCGTTTTCTTCTTTTAAAATCACGCGCGGTTGAGAAACTTGAACTTCATAACCTTCGCGCCGCATATTTTCCAATAAAATAGCGATATGCATTTCTCCCCGCCCATAAACGGTATACTGGTCTGATTGAGAAAAATCAATTTTTATTCCGACGTTTATTTCCAGTTCTCTTTTCAAGCGTTCCCTTAATTGCGAGTTTGTCACAAATTTTCCTTCCCGGCCGGAAAAGGGAGAGTTATTGACCATAAAGCCAAGTGAAATAGTCGGCTCGTCAACGGCGATGTGCGGCAAAAGTTCGGCTGATTCGTCCGTTGTCATCGTGTCGCCGATATTGACTTCGGGGAATCCCGCCACAACCGCAATATCTCCCGCTTCGGCGCGTTGAACTTCTTTTTTCACAAAACCCTCAAAAGTAAAAAGTTTAGTTACCATTCCCTTTCGCGTCGTTCCGTCAACCCGCTTAATAAAGAGCCGATCTTTTTCTTTTGCTGTTCCTTCGTAGATGCGAACAATTGCCAGACGGCCAAGATAGTTGTCGTAATCCAAATTAAACGACTGCATCCGCAATGGTTTGTCCGCTTCCGCCGGCGCCGGCGCGACGTTGGCTATTATCGCGTCAAGGAGCGGCGTCATATCCTTTGAATCCTGAGTTAATTCCTTTTTAGCTATCCCGTTTTTTCCGATAGTATAGACCGTCTGAAAATTCAACTGAGCATCGCTAGCCCCCAAATTCATAAATAATTCCAGCACTTCTTCAACGACTTCTTCCGGCCGGATGGCCGGCTTGTCTATTTTATTTAAAATAACCAATGGCTTCAGGCCGATTTCTAATGATTTTTTCAAGACAAATTTTGTCTGCGGCATAGGGCCTTCCTGCGCGTCAACGACAAGAAGCACCGAATCAATTGACCGCAAAACGCGCTCCACCTCCGAGCCGAAGTCGGCGTGTCCGGGCGTGTCAATGATGTTAATCTTCGTGCCTTTGTAAAACATGGAAGCGTTTTTGGCGTAAATCGTAATGCCGCGCTCTTTTTCAAGCGCGTTGCTATCCATACTGGACTCGTCGGTCGCCGCTCCTGTTTGGCGCATCAGAGCGTCAGTAATCGCTGTTTTCCCATGGTCAACATGGGCAATGATGGCAATGTTTCTAATTTCCATAATTAACAAAAAAAATGGCCCGCCCCGAGGACATGGCCAAATAACTATAACAACTTTTCGCTAAATTGTCCAGAAAAAAAGGCCGAATTCAACCTTTTAACGCGGCGGCCGCGCCGGCGGCGTAACCGGTACTCCAGCAAATCTGCAGGTTGTAGCCGCCGGTCGGACCGTCAATGTCCAAAATTTCGCCGGCAAAAAATAAGTTATTAACTATCTTTGATTGCATTGTTTTAGAATCAACTTCTTTCAAATCAACCCCGCCGCCGGTAACAATCGCCTGCTTATACCCGAGTAATCCGCCAACCGTAAATTTCAAGCCCTTGAGCAAATTTACCAATTTTTTCCTTTCGTCCTTGGTAATAGAATTTAATTTTTTACCCGCATTAATGCCTGATAATTTTATTATTGGCTCAATCAATTTTTGCGGCAAAAGTTCGGGTAAATAATTTTTAAAATTCTTATTTGAGTTTTTAATAAAATCTCGGCGCAGTCTTTTATCCAAAACCGGAAAGTCCAATGCCGGCTTTAAATCAATTTCTATTTTCACCTCGCCTTTAGCCAATAACTCGCCGATGGTTTTACTCAAATCAAGAACAATCGGTCCACTGACGCCAAAGTGAGTAAAAAGCATCTCGCCAAATTTTAAATCTTGTTTTTTATTGTCCTGCCAAACGCTTAACGCGACGTTTTTTAGGCTTAAACCTTGTAAATCTTTAACCCAATCTTCTTTTATTCGCGCAGGCACCAGAGACGGGAAGGGTTTTATAATTTTATGCCCCATTTTTCTTGCCCAAACATAACCATCACCGGTAGAGCCGGTTCCCGGATAAGCCAGTCCGCCAACCGCTAAAATAAAATTATCGGCATAAATTTTTTCATTTTTTAATTTTACGCAGTCAATCTGGCCGGCCTTTATTTCAAATCCTAAAACCTTGGAGTCAATCATTATTTTTACCTTATTTTCCCTTAAATATCTTATTAATGTTTCTAAAACGTCTTGCGCCTTGTCCGACACGGGAAAAACTCGTCTGCCCCGTTCTATTTTTGTTAACAAACTTCTTTGTTCAAAAAAATCAATAACTTTCTTGGGACCAAAAGCCGCCAGGGCCGAAAAAAGAAATTGACCGTTTGGGCCTAATTTTTTTATAAATTCACGGTCATTAAACTCGGCTTGAGTAATATTGCAGCGGCCCTTGCCGGTTAATAAAAGCTTCCGGCCAAGATTATGGTTTTTATCAATAATTACAACCTTAGTCCCAGGACTCGCCGCCTGTCCGGCCGCCATTATTCCGGCCGGCCCGCCGCCAATTACCGCCACGCTAAAATGTTTTTGTCCGTCTGACCTAATAATCATTAAATAAAATTAGTATTTTTGTTTTATTATCTCGCGCAGTATTTTTTCCACTTGTTTAATGCTTTCATCGTCAATTATTGAAATCGGAATGATTTCTTTATTTATCTCCCTAAACGCTTTTATCTTTTCTTTGAGCTCTTTTTCAGTCAATAAATCCGACTTGCTCAAAAAAACATATTCCGGTTTAGCTAATAATTCTTTGTTATAAGCGGCCAGTTCGTTTTTGACGACTTGATAATCTTTTGCCGGCTCGGCTGATTCAGCGGAGATAAGGTAAAAAAGGGTCTTAGTCCGTTCAATATGGCGTAAAAATTTAACGCCCAGCCCTTTGCCTTCCGAGGCGCCTTCAATTAAACCGGGAATATCCGCCAAAATCAATTCGTAATAAACGCCCAAATTTGGGTCCAGTGTGGTGAAAGAATAGTTGGCCACTTTGCTTTTAGCATTGGTCAATTCGTTTAATAAACTTGATTTGCCAACATTGGGCAGACCGATAAAACCGACATCGGCGATTAATTTAAGCTCTAGACGCAATTCGCATTCCTCGCCGGGCAAGCCGGCTTGAAACTCGGTCGGACTAGTGTTAACCGATGAGCGGAACTTATAATTCCCCTTTCCTCCTCGACCGCCTTTGACCACCAATAATCGCTGACCAATGGAAACAATCTCGTAATCTTCATTCTTTGATAAATTATGCGCGACCGTGCCGATTGGCACTTTCAAAATCAAATCATCGCCATCTGACCCGTCGTTGAGTCGGGTTTTTCCGTTTTCACCGTTAGTTGCCGCCAATTCTTTTTTATAACGAAATTGGATAAGCGCGCTCAAGTCCGACACGCCTTCAAGATAAACGTCTCCGCCCTTGCCGCCATCGGCGCCGGTTGGGCCCAAGCCCATTTTCGTGTTGTTAAAAGCGACGGCTCCACGTCCGCCCCGTCCAGCTTTAACTTTGATTTTCACGTCATCTATCAGCATAAATACATCATAACATTAAAATCGTTATAAATCCTATTTTTAAAAATAGCGCGCTGGGCGCCGCCCGATAAAAAAAGAGGGCCGATATTCGGCCCTCGCCTTCTCTCTAATTTAACCCCCCAGCCATTCTTTGATTGCCGGAAGATGTTTTTTTATAAAAGCGCCAATATGGATAATTACGAGGCATGCCGCGCAAACGGCAACCAGAAATATCAGATACTGTAGCGCTATTTCATATCCTTGCGCGCTTGCTAACGCGCCTGCGAATCCACCCGCTAACACGCCTGTGAACAAACCAATGAACGCGCCCAACCCATCACCTGCTAACACGCCTGCTAACGCGCCTGCGAACAAACCAATGAACGCGCCCGCGAACATGCCCGCTCCCAAATTAAAGAGTAAGCCAATAATTGCCCCAAATACAACTGAGACAAGTATAGAGCCATAAAAAACGAAAAGCTTGCGCCGGGTCTTCGTCTTTAACAACCGATTGGCTACGCTTACTGCAAAAATAAAGAAAGCGGGCGCTATTAGCCAAAGAAAGGTTAAGAGATGGTTAGAATTTCTTTCAATCCGGATAACGGTTGAATCATTCCATCCTTTTGGGCCGTAGCTTACGGTTTGGTCGCCGTATTCGTTTTTTTGTTGGATAGAAAGCCGAAAATGAACGTTTTCTTTCTTTTCTCTATAATCGTAACCTTATCCAGTCCGCCCGTTACAAGTTTGTAAGCATCTTCCGCCGATACTCCCTTGGGCACGCCAGGGATTCGTTTTATCTCCTTTATTTCGGAAACAATGAGGTTGCCGTTTTCCAGCGATACCGCCTCTTTTGCTTCCGCCGGCAGAATGGCAGAAACAACAAACAAGAACCCAGATGCCAAAACTCCAAAAATCTTTTTCATTTTCCTACCTCCTTTCTAAACATTAAAGTATTTTGTTTTTAAAAATCTACCAACTCTCCAATTGGGAAAGTTTCGTTTTTAGGCGCCGTAGCTCGGCAAGAGCCCCAGGCACTCCTTCGCTCGAAAACATTTCCATTTCGGTAATAAACTCCCGGACTTGTTCAATCCTCATTATTCGAATCTTCCTTTCTAATGCAAGGGTCTGAAATAAATCTTGAGAGGATTTCCGCGTCTTGGCGTTTTTCTTAAACATCATGCGATTAACGCTTCCATCCCAAGATTCGTTTTCCGAGGACCCGCTTCTCCCGCTTTGATACCAATCTCTGGCAACGCTCACCAGTTGCCCTTCTTTGGCAAGCGTACCATGGGTCTTAATGTTGTGCAACCCCCTAATGTGTCTCATCGCGCGCCTCCTTGCTAAGAGTTTTCTAAACTTTAAGACCACTTTACTACAAAACAAGAAAAAGTCAATCTTACGCAGTATCTCTTTCTTTGCTAACTTCTTATTCTTAAAATCTGCTAATTATTTCTTTTGTCATGACTCCCTCTCTTCGCTCTATATTTTAAGAAATGATTCCTAAAAAAACTTCTTCATAGCGGTCAATCATACGCTGGACGCTAAAATTTTCTTCAATATGCCTCCGGCAATCAATTCTTTTAATTTCATCTATCTTTTTTACCGCGCTAGCCATAGCTTCTAAATTATTGTCTTTTATTATAAATCCTGTTTTTCCTTCCACGACAATTTCTGGGACAGACCCTCTGGCAAAAGCGATCACCGGCGCGCCGCAAGCCATCGATTCGGTCAAAATCAAGCCAAATGGTTCTTCCCACTGGATCGGCGCAAGGGTGACTTTAGCTCGTTGATAATATTTAAAAAGTTCTTCTCGTGGCACAAAACCAAGATACTGAATTTTATCTCCAAGATAAGGAGCGATTTTTTTATCCCAATATTCTCCGGTCACTGGCGGACCAATAATCAGTAATTTTTCGCCGGTCATTCTTGCAATTTGAACAGCCTCGGCCAGACCTTTTTCCGGCTGAAGACGACCGATAAAGAGCAAGTAATCGTCGTGGCTTCCGGAAAATGGAAAGGCGCCTAAATCAATACCGTTATAAATGGTAGCCGCATAATTTAAATTAGGGGCTGGTTTGCGCTGGGCATCGCTGATAGAAATATAATGCTGATTTGGGCTGGCAAACATCGAAAATACCTCCGTCTTCCAAGAATAAATTGGGTCATGAAGCGTATAAAAAACCGGCACTTTCGGATGAGAAAGAGCCAAAGGCAAAGCCCTGTCAGGCGGATGGATATGAAGCAAATCATAATTCCCTTTTTCCGCCTCTGTAAACATCTTTGCAATAAGATATTGGTCCCAAAGATTGAAAATCTTATTGACTTCTGCGTTACCGACATTTTGCCCCTTAGTAATTGCTTCGCCTTCCGGCTGGTTAAGCGCTTTTAGCCCAGCCGAAATGATATTGGTTACCTTAACCTTTGTTCCCTCGGGACCGTAAAAATCAACTTTATGTCCCTTTTTAACCAAGCCCTCGCTTACTTTAACGGCAATGTCCATGGGAGCGTAAATTATCCCTCTGGGTGGCGGAGTGGTAAAATGACCAGTGACCATTGTGGCAATTTTAAGTTTTTTCATAATGATAATTCATAATAAGCTTTTTCATAATTAGCAACCATTATTTCCTTACTAAATCTTTCCTCAACTTTTTGACGGACCAAAGCCCGGTCAATCTGATTAACTTTTTCCATTGCCTCGGTCAATAAATTAATATCACTATCAATAATAAATCCCGTCCTGCCGTCTTCAATCAACTCGGGCATTGAACCGCGCCGATAAGCGATCACCGGCGTGCCGCAAGCCATTGATTCGGTCACCACCAAGCCAAATGGTTCTTCCCATTCAATCGGATAAAGAAGCGCTTTGGCTGGACCATAAAAATCAGATAATTGTTCTTCTGTTAATTCACCGACATATTTAATTTTTTTATTAAGATGCGGTTTGATATAAGTTTCAAAATATTCTACCTGGGTTGGATCAACGCGACCGGCTAAAAGCAATTTGACGCCTAATTTTTCGGCGGCGGCAATCGCATTTTCCACTCCTTTATGTTTATTCATTCGGGCAATCCAGACAAAATGATCGCCGCCCTTGAGATTAAATTTAAAATGACTTAAATCGCTTCCATTATAAATAATCCTCGACCGTTTTTCCGGAAATTCCAACATCGCTTGATCTTTAGCCGACTGACTGATAAACACGATATTTGTTCTTTTGGCTTCTTCCTTAAAAAGACGCAAGCGATCGTCTTTATTCGCGTCAGCATTGGTGCGATAAAGCGGATTATGCATCGTGTGAATTACCGGCGTTTTAGTCAGATTATGAAAAAATAAAGTCCATAAATCAAGATGCGAATGAATAATATCAAATTTGCCCTCGTTGGCCATTTCTGTCGCCAAAGAAAGATTACGCAAATTCCAAATCGGATTTGACCAGGCGATATTAACGTCAAGTAGCGGCTTTTCAAAAACAGAAATTAACTTTCCTTTAGCCGTAGATCCCGGCGAAGCAAATAGCGTTACTTCATGCCCTCTGTTTGTCAATCCATCGCAAAGCATAGCAATAATTCTTTCAATGCCGCCGTATTTTAGAGGCGGGATAGTTATCCAAAGCGGAGCAATTTGAGCAATGCGCAATTTTTTCACTCTTTTAAATTAGTTTTTTATAAATTTCCTCATATTTATCTACCATTTGCTTTAGGGTAAAATTTTGTTCAACATGAGCGCGACAATCTTTCCGCTTAATAACGCCGATTTTTTTAATTGCCTCAATCATTTCTTCCTTGCTATTAACAATAAAGCCGGTCTTTTTGTCCTTAATTACTTCTGACACCGAGCCGCGTCGATAAGCGATCACCGGCGTGCCGCAAGCCATGGCTTCAATCATGACCAAGCCAAAGGGCTCTCGCCTATCAATTGGGAAAAGCAAGGCTTTCGCGCCGCCGAGTAATCTTACTTTTTCGTTAAAATTAAGCTGGCCGATAAAGTTGATATTCTCTTCATTAAGCAATGGCTGAACTTCATGAAGAAAGTAATTCCATTCATCGCCGCCAACGATGTTTCCTGCGACTAAAAGCTTTACCCCAGCTTCTTTTGAAACATTAATCGCATCAACAATCCCCTTCTCTTTATTGATTCGACCAAGATATATGAAATAATCATCGGCTGTTTCTTTAAAAATATACTTTTCGGGGGCAATCCCATTATAAACAACCCCAATTGTTGAAATGCCATTTTCCTCGACACTTTGCCGTTGGTCTTCAGAAATAGCGCAAAAATTTATTTTATTATAAGCCCGATAGGCCTGAGCAGCCACCGAATCTATTGGACGATGAAGCGTCGTTAAAATTGGTATTGTTTCTGAAAGACAAAGCGGAAACATAAAAAAGTCAAAATGATTATGGAATAAATTAAACGACTTTCGGCGATGATAGATTTTTTCGAGAGCAACATTGATATAAGCGTGCGGGCTACGCAAATCTTTTTGCAGCCAAATCGCTTTTTCTGTTAAAGAAATTAATTTTGCCGAGGTTTTTGAATCGCCTGAAGCAAAAAGCGTAATGTCATAATCTCTCGCTACTAATTCTTCGGTAAGCAAAGATAACATTAATTCAATGCCGCCGTAAGTTCTCGGCGGCACCGGAATCCAGAGTGGGGCTAATTGGGCTATTTTTATTTTTTTCATTATCTTTATTATTATTCTACCAAAAAAACCGTCTGATTGGCAATTTTCTTCGGGGTTCTAAACGCTGCCCGCCTGCCCCGCCTCTTGGAGAGATGTTAGAACCTATTTGTATGGCCAGAACCAAAAAACCGAAAAAGCGACGAGGATACCGACAATAGCCCCGCCTAAAATATCCAAAGGATAATGGACTCCGGCTACAACTCGGGCTAGAGACATAAAAATACTTGCCCCCAAAAACCAGAGGCCGAGTTTTTTATTATAAAAATAAACCGCGGCGGCAAAAGCGAAAAAGAACGCGGCATGACCGGATGGAAAGGAATAACCGTCAGCAAATATAAGTTGATTGACAGAATGGGTAATGAACGGCCGCGGATGATGGTAGAAGAAACGGATTATTTCAACAAGGATACCTCGGGCTAAAATCACAGAAAGGCCTACCGCTGAAAAAATAATAATCTTTTCTTTCCGGCTGCGTTTTGAAAAAACCAAAAATAAAAGAAAAGCCGCGACCAGAAAATACTGAAGATATGACGAAAAAAATACCGCTATCGCGTCAAAAAAATGCGACTGGCCAGTTAGGTTATTAAAAAAGTAAAAAATTCTAAGGTCTAAAGACATATAGTCGATAAAACATTGAATCATTTAATGGTAATAACTACAATTTCGGAATGCGTGCCAATGCGCATAGTCGGTCCCCAGGTCCCGGCGCCGCTGGTCGCGTAAAGGGCATAATCTCCTATTTGATGAAAACCGTACGAATAACCTTTATAAATAAATTTAGCAATAAGATTCATGGGGAAAATTTGTCCGCCATGCGTATGACCGGAAAGCTGAAGATTAATCCCGGCCTCTTTAAACTGATTAATAAAAACCGGTGAATGATATAATAATATGTTCGGCTGGTTAAAAAAATCTTTTCGCAGAGAATTCAACACTGCTATCACGTCTTTATTCTCGCTTCTGTCTGGATAATCAATACCGATCAATTTTAAACCGTCTAAATCGACAACTTCGTCTCTTAAAACTGTTATTTTAGTTTTTTCTAAAACACTAAAAACCTCGTTCACGCCCAAATAAGTTTCGTGGTTGCCTGTAACAAAATAAATCCCCTTTTCCGCCTGAATTTTATTGAGCCACTCCGGCAAAAAATCAAATTGTCCGTCCATGCTGTCAAAAAGATCGCCAGTGATGACCACAATTTCCGGCTTTATGAAGTTTATCTTTTCAACAAGATTTTTCATCAGCGCCTCCCTATAAATAAGACCTAGATGGAGGTCGGAAATCTGAACGATTCGTTTATTTTCCCAAACTGAAGGCAAATTTGGAATATCCACGGTTATATCCCTTACTTGCAAATTAAAAGCGTTCCAAATGCCGTAAAGCGAAACCGAAAAGGCCGAAATAAAAAAAATAACGGCCCAAAACGAAAAATTGACATTTAAATCAAAAATTTTACCTGCCCAAAAAATAAGCCAAACGGCGGCCGCGGCTAAAATAAAATAAAATAAAAAACTCAACCAGAAACTGGAAATAAAATAAAAAACCTTAACTAAAAAACCTTCGTTCAGTTGGGCCAGAAGCAAGGCGAAAATAAAACTAACCGAAAGAAAAACGATACTAACAAGTAAAACTTTCTTTAGAATTCCAGAAATAGCAAAAAAGCGAACAACCGAAAAATACAAAAAATAATGGCCGCCGAAAAGAACAATTAAAAGCAAAACAATAAACAACGCAATATAATACATAAAAGATGTCATTATAAAGAATAAACACCCAAGGGATATATCTATAACCCCTTAATATCTTTTATCAATTCGGGAAACTTTGGTTGGTCAAAGTGCCCTCTCTTTTTGAATTCTCTGATAATAGCGTTGGGTAGCGCCTTTTTATATTTCTCAAGATGAGAGGACGGAACCACTTTATCGTCTTTGCTTTGATAGATAAAAATCTTGCCACCTTGCTTGTTTAATTTATCCAAGCTCTTAGGAACAAAATCGCCCAAAGATTCTTCCATATCTTCATCATCATATGGCGGCGAGACAAGCAGTGTTGCTAGAATATTTTTAGGGAACTTATTCTCTGATAGATATTTAACTAAAAATATCGCTCCTAAGGAATGGCCGATTAAAATAACATTGTTATCTAAAAGAGGCGCTATCTTTTCAAATAGGATTTTCCACTCGTCATATTTAGCGTTCATTGGATTAGGCATCTTAGGAAATAAAACATCAAATCTATTGCCTAAATCTTTCCTCAAAGA
>PFWG01000006.1 GCA_002791035.1 Candidatus Portnoybacteria bacterium CG_4_9_14_3_um_filter_43_11
TTGGATTAGTTTTTGGAGGAACAAGTGGCTTTCCTCGGCCGCCATTTCCATGATGGCTTTGGCTATTTTAGGTTTAAGCGGTTTGGTCTTGACCAATGTTTTGATTAATTCCTTGTCGCAGAATCTGGAAGATAAAATTGACATCAGCGTCTATTTCAAACTTAGCGCCGAAGAAAACGAAATACTGGATTTAAGAAACAGTTTAATCAAACTGCCCGAAGTTAAAAATATTGAATACGTTTCCACCGACGAGGCGTTGGAAAAGTTCAAAGAAAAGCACCAAAACAACGATGTCTTGATGCAAAGTTTGCAGGAATTAGACAGTAATCCGCTGGAAGCCAGCTTAAACATCAAGGCCCAGCAGGCCTCGCAGTACGAGACCATCGCCGGATTTTTCAATCAGAGCGATTATGACGATATCATTGATAAGATAAATTATCTGGAAAATAAAGCCGTCATCTCGCGCTTAACCGCCATTACCGCCGGCATCCGCCGCATCGGCTTTATTATCCTGAGCGTCTTGGCTCTTCTGGCGGTCTTGGTCAGCTTCAATACTGTCCGTCTGACAATCTATTCCGCCCGAAAAGAAATTCGGGTGATGAAATTGGTCGGAGCGAGCAACTGGTTTGTCCGCGGCCCGTTTATCATTGAAGGCGCGCTTTACGGCATTATCGCCGCCCTTATTTCTCTCTTGATTTTATACCCGTTGGTCTGGTATATTTCGCCCAAGCTGACCGGCTATCTGCCCGGCACCGACCTGTTCTATTTCTATCAATCCAACTTCATTGTTCTCTTTCTGCTTCAAATTTTGGCCGGCGTCGCGCTGGGCACCGCCAGCAGTTTGGTCGCCATCAGAAGATATTTGAGCGAGGATTAAATTTATTTATTCCAAGATTTAATTTAATTTTGTATTTCTTGGGGAGTCGCCAAGCGGTAAGGCAATGGACTCTGGATCCATCATTCGGGGGTTCGAATCCCTCCTCCCCAGCCAAAGGACTTTTTTATCGAGGGACCGAGAGGCCTAAATTTTGTCGAAAATCCGCTATTTGCGGATTTATTTTTTAATGGATAAGAAGTTATGCTAACTGTAGTATGTAGAATTAAGAGTAGCAAATATGTATACTAAAGTTATCTATGATAAAGAAAGAAATTTTAATAAAATTTGGGAAAAAGGTTAGAGATGAGCGTGTTAAATTAGGCCTATCTCAAGAAGCGTTGGCTGCTCGTGCCGGTGTCCATCGTACTTATATTGGGATGATTGAGCGTGCAGAAAAAAATATAATGTTTTAAACATAGACATTTTGCACTCAAGATAATCCGAGAACTTGGTTAGGAGTTTTGCCAGCCAAGGCGCAATGTTTT
>PFWG01000023.1 GCA_002791035.1 Candidatus Portnoybacteria bacterium CG_4_9_14_3_um_filter_43_11
CTCCGCCAAAGGCGGAGCAATCAGTCGGAGTTTCGTTCAAAAAAGGTTCGAGCTTCGTTCAGCAATTGCGACAAGTATCAATTAAAAAGTATTAATAAGGGAAAAACCATGACTCAAACACTCCAGAATTTAGCCAAGGCATTTATTGGCGAGAGCCAGGCGAGAAATCGTTACGCCTATTACGCCAAAGTCGCCCAAAAAGAGGGTTACGAACAGATCGGTGGAATATTTCTGGAAACCGCTGAGCAGGAAAAGACTCACGCCAAGCGGATTTTTGAGCATATTCATGAATTAAAGAAAAAGTCAAAAGGGGAAATGGACGAAATCAAGGTTGAAGCGTCGGCGCCGATTATTTACGGTAAAACCATTGATAATCTTAAAGCCGCTATTGCCGGAGAACATTACGAATATAGCCAGATGTATCCCGAATTCGCCCGGGTCGCCGAGAAAGAGGGCTTGGCTAAAATCGCCGCCCGTTTGCGGGCCATCGCCGTGGCCGAGACCCATCATGAAGAAAGGTACAAAAAACTATTAAAGGTCGTTTCAGGAAAAACCGTTTTTAAAAAAACTAAAAGTATTTCCTGGATTTGCCGGGAATGCGGCTATACGCATTTTGGCAAAGAAGCGCCCAAGGTCTGTCCATCGTGCGACCATCCGCAGGCGTTTTACCAGGTTAAATGCGAAAATTATTAAATAAAAAACTATGACTCAAATAAACCAAACCTACAAATGTAATCTTTGCGGCAATGTCGTCCAAGTGATTGCCGCCGGAACAGGGGAGCTGAGCTGCTGCGGCCAGCCAATGGTGTTGCAAAACCAAGACGAGGCCGTTGAGACACTTGAAAAAACGAAGGAAAACGAGTAGATTGTCAAAAATACAGAATAGTATTTACTTTTTCGCTCGGAAATGAAAATAAATTTTCATTTCTCTCGCTCATTTCGTAAATAATCGGGTATAAAAACAAAGACCATAAAAACATTGTTTTTATGTTCTCTTGCTTTTATGCCTTTTGATTCGTGTCATATCAATTCCTGTTTGTTTCGGGAGGGATTGGCCTATTGGCCGCCGCTTGGCTGGCTTGGCAAGTAATGCACCAGCCCAAAGGCAAAGATGAGATGATTGAAATCGCCGAAGCGATCAGAGAGGGCGCCAAAGCGTATTTAAACCGGCAGTATAGCGCGGTTGCTTTTGTCGCCGCTATTTTGGCGGTCATCATCCTGTTCACTCTTGGACTCAACGCCATGCTCGGGTTTTTGACTGGAGCGTTGGCCTCGGCTTTGGC
>PFWG01000010.1:0-14564 GCA_002791035.1 Candidatus Portnoybacteria bacterium CG_4_9_14_3_um_filter_43_11
AACATTGTTTGTATTATATCTTAAAACAGTTTTCAAAACAACTTAACGATGTCATGCCAAGTAATGGCCACCATTAGAAGGATAAGGAAAACAAAACCCAGCGTATGGGAAAGTCCTTCCACTTTTTGGCTCACTGGCGAACCTTTTATCTTCTCCAGCGCCAGAAAAATTAGACGGCCGCCATCCAGCGCTGGAAGCGGCAGAATATTGATAATGGCCAAGTTAATGCTTAAAATCGCCGTCAACTGCAGGACATAAATAAAACCAAGCTGGGCCGCCTGGCCGGTCAGATTGAAAATATAAACTGGTCCGCCGCCTTCTATCATTGCCCGGCCGGTAGTTATCAGCTGCCAAATTATAAGACCTAAAGTATAACAGATAAGCCAAAGTAACGAAAAAGAATCCGCCAAACCGGAAATTATCGCCCGATACCACGGCTGGGAAATAATAGCGGTTTGAACCAAAGCCACTCCTAAAAATTCGCCGGCTTGAGGCGGCTCAGACAAAAGAGTGATTGATTTTTCCAAAACCTCATTGCCGCGCCCGATAAGCACGACAATCTCTTCTCCTCTGTGGCGGCTGGTAAAATTTTGAACCTGGCTAATCTCCGCCACGCCTATAACCGATGAATCGCTGGTAAAACTAATAATCTGGTCGCCTATCCTCAATCCCGCTTCGTCGGCGGGCAAACCGGGAACGACTTGGGCGATTTGAACTTTCAAATCCTTGAAATTTCCGCTGGCGGCGTCTTCTATGGCAGTCGGCAACCCGACAAAATGGCCGACCGAAAGCAGAAAGATTGCTAAAAACAAGTTCATCAAAACGCCGGCCGACAAAATCAGAGCGCGAATTTTAAGCGGAAAATTGTAAAACGCCCGCGCTTTATCTTTTTTTTCTTCTTCCTTTCCTTCTCCATTTTCCCCGTAAATTTTAACAAAACCGCCAATAGGAAAAAGATTGATTGAATAAATTGTCTCTCCTTTTTTGATGGAAAAAATCCGCGGAGGAAAACCAAAGCCAAATTCTTCCACTTTGGCGCCGGCTTTCTTGGCAGTGATAAAATGGCCAAACTCATGGACAAAAACCAGAAGACCAAGGACTAAAATAAAAATAATAACCGTTAAAAACATATTATTTTAAACTACACCTCCATAATTTCATTTTCTTTTCTTTTTCTTATTTCGTCTATCTTATCATTATACTCATCCACTAATTCCTGTAATTCGTTTTTGGCGCGAAATTTGTCGTCTTCGCGAATTTCCTTTTGTTGTTCCATATCCTGGATTTGCCGCCAGACTTCTTCTCGGCGGCGGCGAACGCTGATTTTTGACTCCTCGGCTTTCTCATGGACAATTTTAACCAATTCTTTTCTTCTCTCCTCGCTTAACGGCGGAACTTTCAATTGAATTGAGTCATCGTTAACCGACGGCGTCAAACCCAATTTTGACTGGCCGATCGCTTTTTCAATCTGACTTATAATGGCTTTATCCCATGGGCGAACAAGTATCATTCTTGGTTCGGGCGTCTGAATAGAGGCCAACTGCTTTAATGGCATTATTTGTCCGTAGGCCTCCACCTCCAGATTTTCCAACAAACCCGGCGTCGCCCGGCCGACTTGCAGTCCGGTAAGTTCGCTTTTCAGGTATTCAATGGTTTTATCCAAATAAGGTCTTAAATTTTTGACTATCGGCTGCTCCATATAGTTTCAAATCTCAAGCATTAAAACTTCTAAGACCAATCTGGCGTTAAGGCCTGAATTGCCTAAAAGCCAGTCGGATTTTTTAATCGCCCGGATTATTTCTCCCAACTTCGCGGAAGAATAACTTTTCTGGCACTGGACGGCCTCCGGATAGGTAATCAAATCGGGACAATTGTTTTTAAGCAAGACCAAATCCCTAAACCAAAACAGCCAACGATTGATGATTTGGCGGGTCAGAGGAATATTTTTTGACATTTCTTCGGCGACGCGATAACGTTCGTTTATTCCAGAAACAAGAATTTTTTTCAACTGTCCGATAATTTTTTCTTCTTCTTTTAAAAGTTCCGGATTGTTTAAATATTCTATCGCCAAGCCGGGTCGGCCATTGGCTAAACGGATAATTCGTCCGATATTGGGCGAGTTTCCGCCGATTGACCTTAGCCCTTTCTCAATTTCACTTTTTGCCACCGGTAAAAAGTTGACTAATTGACAGCGGGAAACAATCGTCGGCAAAAGCATTTTGGGATTTGAGGTGATAAGAATCATAACCGTTTTGCCCAACGGCTCTTCTAATGTTTTTAAAAGGCAATTGCCCGCCTCCGGCGTCATCTTTTCCGCTCTGTCTATTAGCGCAATTTTATAGGACAAGACCTGAGGACGCAATGACATCTGATGTTGAATTTTTCTCGCTTCGTCTATGCCGATTTCCAATTCCTTTTTGACACCGTCTTTTTCCGCAACTTCCGGTTCAATAATTAAAATATCGGGAATTATTTTCCCCTTGACTTCTTGGCCGACCAAATGTTTAATAAATCCCAACGCCACGGTCTTTTTACCTAAATGCGCCGGACCGGCAAACAAGTAAGCGTGAGCTAACCGCCCATTTTCAGCGCTTTTTTTTAGGAAATTCAAAATTCTTTGATGGCCGATAAGCATAATTCTATTTTATCATAAGCTGCCGCTCTTTTCAAGCGCCTGTATGACGAATTCTCTAAAATCTATTTCAAACCTCTCGCGGGAAAATTTTTCAACCGCTTTCCTGATAACCAAGGGGGAATAACTACTTAAATTAAGCGTTAGCCGCCGAACGCCATCGGCCAGCGATTCTACCGCTAAATCATCAAAAAACTCGCCGGTAATTCCCTCTATCACTGTCTCGGTCGCCCCTCCTTTCCGATAAGCCAAAACCGGCCGGCCGAAACTCATCGCTTCTACCGGCGCGATGCCGAAATCGTCCTCGCCGGGGAAAATCATCGCCAGGCAATTTTGATAGTAATATTTAACAATGGCATCCGGCTGCCAGCCAAGAAATTTGATGTTGCCGAGGGCCATTTTCTCCAATCTTTTTTTTTCCGGTCCTTGCCCGATAATAATCAACGGCAAGTCCAATTTATTAAACGCTTCCACTGCCAGATTAATTTTTTTGTACGGAGTCAATTGCGAGACAATCAGAAAATATTTTTCCTTGGGAATATCGGTTATTGTTGAAAAAACTTGTTTCATCCCCAAATCAACCGGCGGATAGATAATTTTTGGCTCTTTGCCGTAATACCGCTTAATCCGCCAAGCAGTGGTTTTGGAATTGGCGATAAAATAATCTACTCTTTCCGCCGCCGACCGATCCCACATCCGGATATAGTGCATGAGCAGGCGCGCCGCCAGGCTAAGCAAAAAACCTTTTTTTTGCTCGCCGATATAATTAGAGTAATAATCCCAACTAAACCGCATCGGGCTGTGGCAATAACAGATATGAACGGCTTTCGGACGGCTAATCACGCCTTTGATAAAACTACTTGACGACGAAATCACCAAATCGTATTCCCTTAAATCAAAACTTTCTGCCGCCGTCGGCAAAAAAGGCAAAAGATATTTATGATTTTTCCGCCAAATTTTGGGAAACTTTTGTAAAAATGAAGTTCCGATCTCCGTTTTGGGAAAATATTTTCCCATTTCCTTTTTATCATAAAGCAAGGTATAGATATCGGCTCTGGGAAAAATTTGGCGTAAATTAAAAAAGACCCTCTCGGCCCCTCCGCATCTAATCAGATAATCATGGATCAAAGCGACTTTCATCCTTGACAATTTTAATTTGTTAATTCTTTCAGCGTCCTTCTGGCGCATTTTTGCCAGGAAAACTTTTTGACATTTTGGTACCCTTGTTCTATTAATCTTTTTTTAAAATCGGCGTCGTCTATAATTTTATACATTGCCCGACAAATTTGTTCAATTTCCGGCCTAATCAGAATCGCGCCCTGGCCCGCCACTTCCGGCATTGAAGAAACATCGGAAGTTATCACTGGACAGCCGCTCGCTTGCGCTTCTAAAATCGGCAAGCCAAACCCTTCGTAAAAAGAAGGAAAAACAAACCCTTCGGCCAGACCAAGCAATCGCCATTTTTCTCTTTCGCCGATATACCCCAATTCTATAATATCGTCTTTAAATTTCAACCGGTTAATCTTTGATTTTATCTTTTTATAGCCGAATCCGGCTGGCCCGGCCAAAACCAATTTGTGCGGCAGTTGATATCTCTTTTTTAACATCTCAAATCCGCCTATTAGACCAGCCATATTTTTCTTTTCTTCCAGACGGCCAAGATAGAGAAAATATTCACCTAAATTATTTCCTTCTTGTCTAACATCGGCGTCTGGAATTTTCACTCCATGATGAACAACCGCTACCTTTCCCGGATTGGCGCCGTAAAGCTTAATCAAATCATTTTTAGTATTTTCTGAAACGGCAATAATTTTGCTGGCGTTCCTTACGGCGTATTTTGCGCCCCATCTTAGATAGGTCAGGCGCTTTTTAGGATACATTTCGGGAAAATATTCGTATTCCAACCCATGAATTGTCACCACCGAATTTTTAGGATGGACTAAAGGAAGAACATGAACCGGGATAAATAAAACCTCCGGCTTTTTAAAAATCATTCCACCGGCCAGCCGCGCCTGCGTCCAAAACGGCAAAGGCCAATTCAGCTCTCTTGTCTTAAAATTATCCGGCAGGCCGAAACCAAATTCCGCCCGACTGGGAGAAAATAAAATAAAGCGATGCTTCTTACTTTCCTTTAGCATCGTCAGTCCCCTAAGTAATTGATAAACATATTCTTCGACGCCGGTCCTTGGCTGTTTCAGCGCCGCGGCGGCGTTAATTCCGATTTCCATAATCACTTTTTGCTCATAATGCTTTTTTTGTAGATGTCCAAATTTTCCAAAGCCAAGCCGGCGCCTTTAGCCACGCAAAGCAAGGGTTCTTTAGCCAGCCGACAGGAAACACCAGTCGCATTGTAAATCAAATTATCCAAATTCCTCAGCAAGGACCCGCCACCGGATAAAATCATCCCCCGGTCCATAATGTCGGCGACCAATTCCGGAGGCGTCCCTCTTAAAACAACTTTGACGGTTTCGACAATTTCTCTTAATTGTTCGCTGATGGCGCCTGTTATCTCATTGGTCTTTATTTCAACTATTTTTGGCAGACCGTTAACTAAATCGCGCCCTTGGACTTTCATTGACGATTCTTTTTCTTGGGGCAGGGCATCGCCAATCTTTATCTTTATCTTCTCGGCAGTTTTGTCGCCAATAGCCAGATTATGTCTTTTTCTGACATATTCGCTGATAGCGTAGTCCAGCTTATCGCCGCCAACCCTGACTGAAGCGCAAGAAACAATTCCGCCCAAAGAAATGACCGCCATTTCCGAGGTCCCGCCGCCAATATCAATAATCATATGCCCAGCCGGTTCGTTAATCGGCAGGCCGGCGCCGATGGCCGCTAAAACCGGCTCTTTGACTACATAAGCGTTTTTAGCTCCGGCCTTGATTGTCGCTTCCACCACCGCTCTTTTTTCGGTTGAAGTGATTCCCGCCGGCACCGCCACCATAATATCCGGCCGGAAAATCCGCCACCGACCCATAACTTTACCGATAAAATATCGGAGCATTGCTTCCGTTACCCGATAATCGGCAATAACGCCTTCTTTCATTGGCCGGTAAACAGCGATGGTATCCGGCGCCTTACCCAGCATCTCTTTGGCTTTGCTGCCAACCGCCATAATCCGGTTATCTTCCAAAGAAACCGCCACCACCGTTGGTTCGTTGACCACCACTCCTTTTTTTGGCAGATAGACCAAAGTGTTGGCTGTGCCTAAATCAATACCAATTTTTCTGATAAACATAATACTTAGTTTTTAGCTATTTATCCGTTTAATATCCGCTCCTAATTTTTGCAATCTTTCTTCAATCCGTTCGTATCCTCGGTCAATCTGGTAAATATTTTCTATTACCGATTCGCCTTTGGCAATCAGGGCCGCTATAACCATAGCGATACCCGCTCTGATATCCGGGCTGATCAAATGGCGGCCGGATAATTTGGCCGGTCCTTGAACGACCACCCGGTGCGGGTCGCACATAATAATTTTGGCGCCCATCTGGTTTAAAACGTCGGCATAGAAAAGCCGTCCTTCAAAAATCGTCTCATGAATCAAAGAAAGCCCGCTGGCTTGAGTCATTAAAACCACAAAGGGCGCTTGTAAGTCGGTGGGAAATCCGGGATACTCATGTGTTTTAAGACCGACCGCTTTTAAGCCCTGAGACGGCTTTATTTTGACGAAATCCTTACCCAGTTCAAAGTTGGCGCCGGCCTTGGCTAAAAGAAACCATAAAACTTCCAGATGCCCGGGATTAATGCCGGTAATCTTAATTGGACTATTGGCCGCCGCGCCCAAGACGGCAAAACTGCCGCCTTCAATCCTGTCCGGCATAATTTCGCACTCGCCGCCGGCTAAATGGCTTATGCCTTCTATTTCCATAAACGGAGTTCCCGCCCCCTTTATTTTCGCTCCCATTTTATTTAAAAAATCGGCTAAAGCGATAATTTCCGGTTCGCAGGCGGCGTTAACCAAATTGGTTTTTCCTTTAGCCAGAACGGCCAAAAGAATCATGGTTTCGGTCGCGGTTACGCTTACAAGGGGAAAGACAAATTTGGTTCCCGTTATTTTTTTTGCCGACAAAGAATACCCTTTGGCGGTCTCTCTGACCGAAGCGCCAAAGGCCTTAAATCCGTCAATGAAAATGTCGCGTGGCCGCTGGCCGATAACACAGCCGCCCGGCTGAGGAAAATCCGCCCGGCCATACCGCGCCAGCAAAGGCGCCGTCATCAGGATTGAGCCCTTCAGTTTTTGAGCGATTGACGGCGATAAAGATGATTTTTTTATCCCCCGGGCGTTTAAAAGATATTCGCCTCTTGAGCCGTTTTTGACTTTTACCCCGATGTCTTCTAAAAGCTCCAGCAAGCGGAAAATATCCTCAATTTGAGGAACATTGGAAATTCGGCAGTCGTCATCGGTCAAAAGCGCCGCCGCTAAAATTTTCAAAGCGGAGTTTTTCGCCCCATTGACCCGAATCTCTCCCTGAAGCGGTTTGTCTCCCCGAATTACAAATTTCTCCATAATTGAAATGAGCGAGGAAATGAAAGACTGCTTTCAATTTCTGAGCAAATGAAATTATATCTTTTGATATACGCTTCTATCATATCTTAGCCTAATTTACTTGGCAAGTTCATTTTCTGATGATATTATAATTAAAACATGACTCTAAAAACCCGGTGGATTGTTCTGACTTCAACCATTGCCTTTTTTATTATCGCCGCTCCTTTGGTCATCGCTTATGCCTGGGGATACGCTTTTGATTGGGAAAATAAAAAGCCGGTGATGACCGGCGGGCTCTACCTCAAATCAGCCCCCCCTAAATCCCAGATTTATCTTAATTTTAAACCAATCAAAGAAACGCCGGCGCTGATTGACCGTCTTATCCCCAAAGATTATCAAGTTAAAGTGGCCAAAGACGGTTATCAGACCTGGCAGAAAAAATTAAGAGTTAACTCCGGCTTGGTTACCGAAGCCAAAGATATTCTTCTTATCCCAACCAGTCCCGCGCTTGAGACCGTCAATGAAAACATCGGCCAGAGTTTTTCTCTGAATAGTTTTATCAATCAGGGCAAAGAAGAAACCGAAATTTATTCCATTGAAGCCTCGAGTTATATCCTGTATAAAACCATACCAGGCCAATCAGCCAGCGAACAAATCAGCCTTACTCCTCTTTCACCGCAGAAATACCAAACCTTTATTTCGCCGGCCAAAAAAGTGGTCGCTCTAGGCGACAACGGCGATTTTTATCTCCTGAATAACGAAACCAAAAATTTTGAACTTGTTTCTCAAAATGTAGCCGGCGCGCAATTTTCAAGCGACGGCAAAAAACTGCTTTATTTTACTCCCTCCGAACTCTGGGTTTATTATCTTGACGCCAGCCAAGATAATAAACAACTAATTACCCGTTTGAGTCAGAGAATAAAAAAGGCCGTCTGGTACGGCAAAACCAACGAACATATTATTTTCCTATCCACTGAAACGCTTAAAATTACGGAATTAGACGGCCGTGACGGAAGAAATACCTTTGATATTTTCGCTTTGGAAAATATTAAAGATGTTTCGTATAATCCCCAAGACGCCAAACTGTATTTTGTCGCCGGCGATAAATTACTTAAGGTCTCGCTGGAATAAAACCAAAAACCCCGCGCTGGGCGGGGTTTTTAAAAATTATCTCTTTCTCCACTGCGGAGCGCGCCGGGCTTTTTTGAGCCCCGGCTTTTTTCTTTCCACTTCTCTTGGGTCGCGGCGAAGATAGCCGGCTCTTTTCAGTTTTTTTGAAAAATCAGGATTAAATTTGACCAAAGCCCGGGCCAATCCGTGGCAAGCCGCTTCGGCCTGCCCATGAATGCCGCCGCCTTTTACTTTAATTGTCGCTTCAAACCGGTTGAGCGATTTCATTTTTTTAAGCGGTCCGGCAACAATCTGTTGAAGTTCAAAAACTGAAAAAAACTTATGATAAGGTTTGTCGTTAACGACAATTTTTGCCTCTTCATTCTCAAAAGGCTGACAAGTAAAAAGGCGGACTCGCGCCGTCGCTCTTTTCCGGCGTCCAACCGTCTCGTAGTATTTTCTTTTGGCCAGTTTTTCCTTTTTTTCGCCTCGTTTGGCGGTAGCCAACGAAACAGTTTTTTTCTTTAAAACCTTAGTGGTTTTTTTTACCGGCCTTGTTTTTACTTTTTTAGACGGCTCTTTCTTTTTGGTTGTCTTTTTTTTCTCCGGCATTTTTCTATTTTTCCTCTATCTCTCCTTGATAGAGTCTTAATTTCTTTATTATTTTGTTTCTCAATTTGTTTTTAGGAAGCATCCCGTAAATCGCCCGGCGAATTACTTCGCGTGAATCCTTTTTCATGGCATCAGCTAACCTCGTCTCGGTCAGCCCGCCTGGATAACCAGAATGATGATAATAAATTTTATCTTTCATTTTTTTCCCGCTCACTTTGATTTTATCCGTGTTTTTAATAACCACTTCGTCGCCCTTGTCTAAATACGGAACAAAATCAACTTTGCCTTTGCCGCGCAGCAAACCGGCGGCTTCAACCGCCAACCGGCCCAATATTCTGTTTTTTGCGTCAAGAGTATGTTTTACCATGATCTATCGCTTTTATTCCTACTTAACTAACTCAATTATCGCCATTTCGGCTCCGTCTTTCCTGACTTCGCTCAATTTGACAATCCTGATATAGCCGCCGTTTCTATCATGATAGCGAGGAACAATTTTATCAATTAATTTCTTTACCGCCTTTTCGGGCAGATAGGCGGACAAAGCCCTGACCGCGGCTAAATTTTTCTTGCCTTCTTCGCCTGAATAAACTTTTTTCCCTTTAGTAATCAACCTTTCAACAATCGGCCGGATTTCCTTTGCTCTGGCTTGGGTGGTCCTAACTCTCTCTTTAAAAATTAAATTAGCGGCCAATATCTTTAAAAAGGCCTTTCGTTGGTCTCTTTTTCTGCCAAATTTTCTTCCTTTCTTCATTTTTCTCATATGCTATACAACTATTTGGATTTAATCATCAGGCCCATTTTGCCTAAAACGCGTCTGATTTCAACCACCCTTTTTGGTCCTAAGCCCTCAATTTTTTCCAGATCTTCCTCTTTTTTTCTAATTAATCCGGCAATGGTTTTTATTCCTGCCGCTTCTAAGGCATTGATTGTCCGCAAAGAAATCTTCAGCTCGTTTAACTTTTTTTTGGTGATATCTTCTTTTTTTTCTTTTTCTCCACTTGACCGAACGGCTAATAACGCGGCTTTTCTCGTCTTTCTCGCCAACTCCTTTGCTTTGGGGGAAATTTTTTTCTTCTTGGCTGTTTCGCCCAAGAAAGCGAAAACTTTAAACTGATTGACTAAAATATCCGCTGCTTTCAGAAAGGCCTCTTTGGGCATGATAGAACCGTCCGTCTCAATCTGAAAAGTCAGACGATCATAGTCGGTTTTCTCTCCAACGCGCATGTTCTCAATTGAATAATTAACCCTTTTGACCGGAGAAAAAATAGCGTCAACGGCAATTTTTCCGATTTCTATTTTCTTTTTTTTGCGGCTTTCAACCGGGGAATAACCCAAACCCGGCTCAATATCAAACTCCATCTCCAGTTCGGCTTTTTTGTTCGTCAGAGTGGCAATCGGCGCCTCTTTACTGACAACCTCCAAGTCAGAACTGGTTTTAATGTCTCCCGCTTTTACTGCTTTTTCGCCTTTAACTTTAAGCGTAGCTTTGATTGGTTCGTCGGTATGAACGATAAAGCGAATTTGCTTAAGATTCAGGATAATTTGGACAACATCTTCTTTGACGTGCGGTATGGTGGAGAATTCATGCTGGACGCCTTTAATTTTTACGCCGGTAATGGCCGCTCCGGGCAAAGAAGACAAAAGAACCCGGCGGAGAGCGTTGCCCAAGGTAATGCCATAACCCGGACAACAGGCCTCTATCTCAAAAATGGCGCCGTTCCCTTCCTCTTTAATAATTTTTGGTTTGTTGGGCAAAGTAATCATAATTATTTTAAGAAATTAATAGTTTAAGTTAAAATTTACTTTGAGTAGTACTCAATGACCATATTTAATTCACCAATTTTATCAAAATTTTCAAGTTTTGGCTCATCTTTTATTTCCGCTTCTATTTTCCCGGCGTTAAGTGAAAGCCACCGGGGAGCTTTATGTTTTTTTAGGGACTCAGCCAAATCCTTCACTAACGGCGACTTTTTTGTCTTTTCTTTAAACTTAATCATATCGCCCTTTACGACTTGATAAGAAGGAATATCAAGTTTTTTGCCGTTAACTAAAATATGCCCATGGTTGACTATCTGTCTGGCTAAGCTCCTTGATTTGGCCCAGCCAAGCCGAAAAACAACATTATCCAACCGCTTTTCTAATTGCCGGACAAAAAGTTCTTCCCGGTTCCCTTTCTGATGGGCGATTTCTTTGAAGTAATTTTTAAACTGCTCTTCGGAAATTCCGTAGGCATAACGGATTTTTTGCTTCTCGAGCAACTGCCGGCCATATTCCGAAAGACGACTCCGGCGGTTTTTTCCGTGAACACCGGGCGCGTATGGCCTTTTAACCATCGCGCACCTCTGACTAAAACAACGCTCTCCCTTTAAAAAGAGTTTTTCGCCGACCCTCCGACACTTTTTACACTTTGTATCAAAAATCATAATTAATCTAGTAGAATTCCGCCAAAGCGGAATCAGACAAAGTCCTTTAGACCCTTCTTGGTTTGCGCGGTCGACAACCGTTGTGAGGCATAGCGGTCAAGTCCTTTATGACGCTAATTTCTAATCCATAATTAATCAGAGCCCGGACAGCCGCATCCCGCCCGCTGCCAACGCCGCGAACAAAAACAGACACTTCTCTAATATCTAAACTTCTGACTTTCCCAAGTAGAATTTCTATCACTCTTGAAGCGGCGAACGGCGTCGCTTTTTTCGGTCCTTTAAAGCCGGCGGCGCCGGCGCTGGACCAAGCGATAATATTGCCGTTTGGATCGGTCAGGGTGATGATAGTGTTATTATACGTTGACTGAATGTATATTTTGGCGCTGCGAAGATGGCTGATTTTCCTCTTTTTTTCTTTTAGCGGCGCAACAACTCCGGCGCCTTTTTTGCCGCCGGTTTCCGCTTCTTTAAGGAGCTCTTCTTTTGTTTCTTTAATAATCCTCTTTTTACCCATGATTATATTATCTAAATTTATGTCTTATCGGCGGCCTTTCTTCTGCCGCTACCCGCCGCTTTCCGGACATTTCCCCGGATAGTTCTGGTATTGGTTTTCGTTTGCTGTCCACGCACCGGCAAACCCTTAGCGTGCCTTATCCCGCGATAGGAACCGATGTCCCTTAACCGTTTGATATTAAGCATTTTTTCCCGTCTCAATTCTCCCTCAATTTTATACTCCTTCTCAACGATTTCCCTTAATTTATTGGTTTCTTGATGAGAAAGTTTATTTGTCCGGATATTGGCGTCAACTTTCGCTTTTTTTAAAATTTCTCGGCTTAAAGAATTGCCTATGCCATAGATATAAGTTAGGGCAATTTCTATTCTTTTGTTCTCGGGAATATTTACCCCGGCGATTCTAATCATAATTATCCCTGTCTTTGTTTGTGTTTTGGATTCTGGCAAATAACATAAACGCGTCCTTTTCTCCGGACGATTTTACATTGAGCGCAAATTTTTTTAACCGAGGCCTTCACTTTCATGATTTTATTATTTGCCGCGATAGACAATCCTCCCCTTGCTTTCGTCATAAGGAGTCATCTCTACTTTTACCTTGTCGCCGATAAGAACACGGATGCGATTCAGCCGCATCCGCCCTGATAAGTGAGCAAGGATTTCTCTTTCGTCTCCGTCAAGCTTGACCCGAAAGGTGGTCCCAGGCAGACATTCAACCACTGTCCCTTTTTTAACTATTGTCTCGTTTGATTGTGGCACTTTTGTATCTTAAACAATAAACTCAATTTAGTCAACACCAACATTCCGAGGAGCGGGCTTCCTCGGAATGTTTCCGAAAACCTATTTAATAATAACCTTTATTTTTTTCAACTGGCTTGGGATTTTCTTGACCCAAAATGGCCAAAAACTGATTGTTGCTCTTTCAATTTCCAATTGGCTGGATAAATATTTTCTCACTTCAACTTCTTTTTTCCCGGCCAAGTCCGACTTTATTTTCTCAATATCTATCTCAAAAGCCAAATCTTCCTCGGCTTTTATTTTAAATTTCGCTTCTCCTTTTTGCCAATCAATTTCTATTGGTTCCGACCATTCAATTTTTTGCGTTTCGGAAAGCGGATTCTTGCCTTCCGGCATTGCCGCGACAAATTTAGAGTTAATTAAATTCTTCAAATCGTCTTCTTTATAGAGTAGACTCCGAACAACTATCTCTATCTCCAAAGTAAACTTATCTACCTGGTCGTTTTCTTTCGCCGTGGGAAAAACATTAGTTAAATCCTCTTTTGTCCCGCCTTCAAACATTTTGTAATCTTCGGGAATCTGGTCTTTGAGAGAACTGTTAACTTCGTCTCTTAGGCCATCGGTCAAAATCTTTTGGGCTTGCTCCAGGTCGGTTTTTAAGACAACTTTGACTTTCTTAGTTGAACCATCAGTCATTGCTTCTTTAGAACTGCCATAAAAAGCGGCAAATTTCGGGCCACCCTTAAACCCTGGAATGGTAAAATTACTCGGGCCGATGTTATACTCTTCGCCGGGCTGGTCGGCGGTAACTTCCACATCAAGCCAACTGGCAATAATTTTGCCTTCATTGATACTGGCGCCGGGGATGATAACATTTTTGGAAATCCTAAAAATCTTGCCGTCAGACGACTCAAAACGGGTTGTCGCCACTAAGGTTTGCGGCTCGGAACTGTATTCGTTATAAACCGTAATCACGCCGCGCGCTTTTTCATCCAGTTGCTTTTCACCGGTGGCTAAAAATTCCTGGCTCTTTGTTTTTCTGACGCTAATCTCTTTTAGGGGAATTTCGTTTGTTTGAGCATTAATCGCAACGGCATCTTTAGACCCAGTCAAAGATAAATCAAGCGATTCCGCTTCTGTTTTTGGAAATATCGTCAGTTCAGCGCTAGGCAAGATTAAATAGCCGATAATTCCCGCGATGATAATCGCTGCTGTGATAAAAATAGCAAAAAATTTTGAGAGCAAGGAAGGTTTGCCTGAATAATAAGCCATTTTTTCTTTAATAGAATCGGGATAATTTTCCGGCTTGATTCTTCTTTTGATTTTTGGTTCTTTGGCGTCTTTTTTCCTTTTTGGGAAAAACCGTCTTTTGGCAGCCGAACGAAATAGGTTGACTTTAATATTCTTTTTTGGATTGATGATATCCGCCATTTTTTTCAAAGACGCGTCCTTATCTATTTTTGAGACGATTAACCTGTTTTTCTTTTTGTTGTTTTTCATCTCTTTCGCCAAAATATCAATCATATTGTCTTTGTTCTCGTCCAGTTTTCCTTCTAAAGAGGCCGCGGTTATTGATTCAAACTGCTCCTGTTCTTCCACGGCTGGCAGGTCTTCGTCTTTTTCACTGTCCGCCGGCTGGCGGGGCAGACTTTCCTCTGTTGCCTTTCCTTGTTGTTTTTTGGTTTCTCCTTCTAATTCGTCGTCTGGCGGCGGAACCAACAATGTTTCTTCTTCCTGCTCTTCCTCTTCGGAAAATTTAATCGAAAAATCCTTGTCCTTAACAACGCCGAAACCGACTCCTTCCGCAATTTCTTTGCCTAAGTCGTCTGAAACAATCAAAGTTATGTCTTTCCCCATCAGTTCGGCTTCTCTCTTTAGGAGTTTTAGGTTAATTAAACTCTGCCAGACCTGCGCCCCTTGGGGAATGACCAGATTAAACTTATTCTCGGGACTGTCAATTATTTGATCAATAATTGAAATGATTTCTTCGTTTGGCTCAACAAAAATATTTTTTTTATTCATAGAAAATTCTTCCTAATTGTTATTATGC
>PFWG01000010.1:14574-15922 GCA_002791035.1 Candidatus Portnoybacteria bacterium CG_4_9_14_3_um_filter_43_11
TCACCCGCCGCAAAATTGACGGCAGGGTCTTGTCTTCTTCGGTCGCGATTTCCAAAGTTAAGCTGGCCAAAGCCAGCGGAATGACATTTTCCGGACCATTCAGCGTCTCCGTCTGGTCAATAATGTTTTCGATGTGGCCGGGCTTGATAAAACTTACCTGCGGCGACTGGGAAAAAGGAAATTTCTCCCACCACTGCCGCGTCACCGCTTCTTTTTTTAAAACGGTTTTTATGCCGGGCAACAAACTTCCGCCGCCGCACAATAAAATCGCTGGCGGGAAATACTCCGCCTGGCTGAAATCCTCTAAAATCAATTCCACGCCGTCAAACCAAATTTTAACATCATTTTTTAAAATCTGGCTGATTTTTCTTTTAACATTCCGGCCTAATTGCTTGCGCCCATATTTTACCTTTAAATCCTCGGCTTCGTCAAAACCGAGGCCGAAAATCTGGGCCAGCCGCTTGGTAAAGGCCTGGCCAGCCAACGCAAAACTCTTTATCCCATCCATCCGGTTCTGCCGAACAAGAGCGACATCGGTCGTCCCACCGCCGATGTCAATAAAAATCGCGCCGGCGGTTGGATTAAAGCCGGAAACCTTAGTCAGAGCGTAAGAATCGGCCGCCACCGAAATCAAATCTAATCTTAATTTTGAAGCGATGCTTTCTAAAGACCTCAAATGGACGAGTGGCGCGTAAACGCTGAAAATGCTCAAAAAAATCTCGCCGCCCTTAAAACCGAGCGGATTAGTCACGGCGTAGCCGTCAATTCGGATATCGGTAATCATGGCGTTGACCAGACGAATCTCAATTTCCGACTGGCAAGTTTCGCCCGCCAAAGCGCGCCGCGTTTTGTCGTAGGTCTTCCACTGGGCTTTTTGGATAATATTTTGGAGCTCGGCCAAGTCAATTTCTTTTTCCGGCTCCGGTCGCTGGTACGAAAATGAGGTTGTTGACCCCTTGACAAATTCTCCCGCCACGCCGATAACGGCCCGGGACGGCTTTGTCTTGGCCGTCCGCGCCGCTTCCTCTATCGCCTTTTGGCAGGTTAGAGCCACACCGTCAATATTAGCCACGGCGCCTGAAAACATATTCCCCGGCGTCTGCCGGCAACGGCCATAACCGATAACAACACCTCTTTTCTTTTTTTCGTCGCCTAAAAAGTTCCGTTCAACTTTAAAAATAATCGCCTTGACAAATTCTGTCCCGATGTCCAGCGACAGCAAGCAGTCCTTTTTTGATTTAAGCCCTCTCATTGCCTATATTTTACAACACATCTCCAATCAGAGCAAGCCAAAAAATCTTGATAACTTTTGTATTTTAAATGACTTATTCCAGCATCGCTTTAATTC
>PFWG01000010.1:15985-24776 GCA_002791035.1 Candidatus Portnoybacteria bacterium CG_4_9_14_3_um_filter_43_11
GCTCAATATGCGGCCCGCCGCAAATTTCTTGGCTGAAAACTTCTTTATCGTTGCCAACAGTATAAACTTTAACTCTTTCGCCGTATTTTGATTCAAACACTCCCGCCGCTCCCTGTTTTTTGGCTTCGTCTAAAGACATTTCCTCGCAGACAACCGGCAGGTCTTTTTTAATAACTTCGTTAACTAAATCTTCTACCTGTTTTTTTTGCTCGTCGGTTAGTTTCTCCGGCCAGGAAAAATCAAAGCGGAGCCGTTCGGCGGTGATATTGCTCCCTTTCTGGGTAACGCTGTCATTTAAAACTTTTCTTAAAGCGGCTAAAAGCAGATGAGCGGCAGTATGAAGCTTTTTAGTCTTTTCGCCGGCGTCGGCCAACCCGCCCCTGAATTTGCCTGCTGATGCCGTCCGGGAAAGTTCCTGGTGTTTTTTTAGTTCCTGTTGAAATTCTTCTTCATCCACCTGAATTCCTTTTTCTTCGGCTAATTCTTTGGTCATTTCAATTGGAAAGCCATAGGTCTGATAAAGATTAAAGGCCTCTCGACCGCTTATCTCGCGCTTTTCAAACTCTTTCAATCCCTTTTCCAGCGTTTTCTTAAATCTTGTCTCTTCCTCATCCAAATTACTCAAAACAAAATCTTTGTTTCTTTCCAGCTCCGGATAAACATCTTTATAGTCATCTATCACGACTTGAGTAATTTCTTTAATCCACAAATCGTTTTTAATTCCTAATTGCCGGCCGTACCTAACCGCCCTTCTAATCAGCCGGCGGACAATATATCCCTGGTCGGTATTGGACGGCGCGATTCCCTTGTCGTCGGCCATAATAAAAGTCGCGGCTTTAATATGGTCGGCGATAATTTCAAAAGCCGCCGCGTTCCCCTGATACTTTTTGCCGCCCGAAATCTGGCTGATTTTTCTCAAGATATTGACAAATAAATCCGTTTCAAAGACATTGTTTTTCCCTTCGGAAACCATAGTCATTCTTTCCAGCCCGCCGCCAAAGTCAACGTTTTTTTGCGGCAACGGCTCAAACCCTTTGTTGGTCTTGACAAACTCCATAAAAACGTTATTGCCTATTTCAATAAATCTTCCGCAATCGCAATTGACATGGCAGGGCAAATCTTTAAACTTGGAATTTTCATGCTTTTTTAAGTTTGCTCCCAAGTCGTAAAACATCTCCGAATCAGGTCCGCCCGGCTCGCCAACCGGCATGTTGGCCGGAACGCCGGAACGTGACCACCAGTTTTTGTTGTCATCGTAGTAAAAAATGCGCCCGTCTCGCATCCCGTTTTTTTCGGCGAAATCAACATCTTTCGCCTCAATCCCTTTTCCCTTGAAAAGTTTTTTCCAGATTTCAACCGACTCCTTATCTCTTTCTATGCCAGTCTCCTTGTTGCCCCGATAAACCGTAACATAAACTTTTTTTGGGTCCAGTTTTAATTCCTCCAGAAGAAATTCCCACATCCAGGAAAGTTGCTCTTTTTTAAAATAATCGCCCAAAGACCAATTGCCCAGCATTTCAAAAAAAGTCGTGTGCCGGCTGTCGCCGACCTCTTCTATATCCTCCGCCCGGAATGATTTTTGAGAATTAGCCAAACGCTGTCCCCGGGGATGCTTTTCGCCCAAAAGATAAGGAATCAACGGTTGCATTCCCGAACCGATAAACAAAGAAGTCGGGTCGTTTTCCGGAATTAAAGAAGCACTGGGTAAAACAGCGTGGCCCTTTGATTTGAAAAAATTAAGGTATTTTTCTCTTAATTCTTTTGCGGTCATACTTTTTCCTCTTCTCTCCGGCTATTTTTCAATTCTTTTCCGATCGCTTCCTCTAAGGTTTCTCTTAGTCCTTTTAAGTCTACTTCTTTTCTCTGTCGAGCCCTTTTAAATGGAATAGGTTCTTTATTTAAAGCGTCTTTAAGAGAAACGGCCGGCTTTACTTTTTCTTTTTTCCCGTTTGCGGCGGCGCTTGAACCGCTCCCAAACTCTATGCCTAAATTTTCTAACTCCGACGGCGAGGCCGGCGCTGGTTCCAACGGCTCTTTTTTAACCAGCTCTTTTTCAACCTTAGGAGCAAACCTTAATGGGATTTCCTCGCCTTTTCTGACTTTGTCCAGACATTCCTTGCAATAGACCGGCCTCTTGCCGTCCGGCTCAAAACCAACTTCGGCGACTTTGCCGCAGCTCCAGCAATTAGTCTTAAACTTCGGAGATGACGATTTATTACCGTCTATTTTGGACGCTCTATTAATGTCCGTCTCTTCTTTCGCTTCCATTGTCATCAAGCTCCATTTGGTGATTTTACTTTCCACTTCTTCCCTGGGCTTGGCATACCGCTCTCTGGAAACTTTAATGATCTTATCTCTTTGGCCGTTAACCCCGGTACCCATCGGCGGCAAAGTCGTGGCCGAAAAGGGACGGCAACTCACCCCGTCAATCATCATTCTTAGATAAATATTGTAATTGTCCAAATTAACCAAATCCTGAATAAGAAACTCCGGCGAAAATTCTTTTTCCAAGAATTCGGCGTCGGCCGCCCCGACCCGGAATGAAATCATCGTCCCGACATTGCCAAAGACCGAATCGCGAACTTTGGTTGTCGTGTCGGTGACCAATTGGCCAACATATTGGTGGGCAATAATCAGGTTTAAGCGGTACTTTCTGGCTTCGGATAAAATGCTGGCAAACGAATCAGTGGCAAAGTTTTGGAATTCGTCTACATAGAGGTAAAAATCTTTCCGCCTTTCTTCCGGCATCCTCACTCTCTCCATCGCCGCCAACTGGATTTTAGTAATCAGCATCGCTCCCAATAGCTGGGAATTATCTTCTCCGATTCTACCCTTGGAAACATTAATCAGAAGAATTTTGCCGTTGTTCATTATCTCCGGAATATTAATCGTGCTTTTGGACTGGCCGACAATATTGCGGGTTAAAGAACTGGAAAGAAACTGGCCGACTTTGTTCTGAATCGGCGCAATGGCTTCGTTCCTGAATTGGTCCCGCCAACTGGCATATTCATTCAACCAAAACGACCGGACAACCGGATCTTTAACGTTGGCTAAGGCCTTTTGGCGATAATCACGGTCAACTAAAATCCTAATAATGCCTAAAAGCGTCGCGCCGGGCGTATCTAAAAGGGCCAGGACGCAGTTGTTTAAAATATATTCCATTCGCGCCGACCAGACATTGGCCCAAATTTTGGTAAAAATCCCCATCAAATCCGAAGCGACCAAATGTTTGTATTTGAGATCGGAAACCTCTAAAATATTAAAACCAATCGGATAATCAGTATCAACCGGATTAAAATAGATGACGTCATTGATTCGATGGGACGGAACGCAATCCGCGATTTCCTCAACAAATTCGCCGTGCGGGTCAACAATGCAAATCCCTTCGCCATTGTTGATATCCTGCAGGGCCATATTTTTCAACAGGACAGTTTTACCGACGCCGCTCTTTCCGATAACGTACATGTGTTGGCGCCGGTCGCGGGATTTAATGCCAAAAACCTTTTCCGTCCCCCGATAGTTTGTTTTAGCGAATAAGGTGATATTTTCCATTGATATAATTTAGCGCGATTACCCCACCGGCAGTCCGATGGGCGGTTCAGCTTTTCTGGCTTCAACCTTCGGTATCAACGGCGCCTTGACCGGCTCCGCCGGGAAGTGATAAACCGTCGCCAGTTCTTCTATGCTAAAAGTAAACGGTCGGCTTTTAGACAGAAACCAGTTTAAGATTGGCAGCCGATCAAGGAAAAGTTCTTTCATATACGGAATGTATTTGGAATATTGAACAAATTCTCTTTTCTGGTAATCGTTATAAATCCTTTTGGCGCGATACAGCTCTCTTTGGTCTTTAATCTGGATAACATAATCAATATCCGGAGAAATCTTGCTGTTGGGCTTAAGGCCGTTTAAAATCTGGTCATTGAATTGCTTGTAGGCGCCATTGATGGCGTTGACATTAGACCTGTTAAAGACGTCTTTCTGGGCTAAATAGACGAATCGAATAACGGTTTCAAAGCCAAGTTTTGAAATATTTTTTTCAATCGCCTTGATAACTTCTCGTTCTCCAAGAGAAAGATTGACTTCTTTATCTTTGGCTTCTTCTGTTTGGTCCGCGGGCGGTCCTCCGACAATCAGTTTGTGGGCGACTACCTTGGAAGCATCCTTCCAGGCAACCGTTTCTTTTTTAATTAACCCCGGCTTTTTTTCTTCTTTTCTCCCTAGCAGTCCATCTCTTAATTTTATCCCGTCATCTCTCCATTGGTCCCCAACTGGTCGAACAAGCATCTGGATCCAAATTTGCTCGCTGGAAGTCAGTTTACTCATTACTTCAAATAGAGACGAGAGCGGATCTATCCTTTGCTCTTCCAATACGATGTCTTTCTCAAAATCCAGATAGGTCCGGATGGGATAGGCGTCTTCTTTGGATAGAATATATTCCGTTCCCCAGAGGGTGTATTCCTCATTGGGAATGTCATCGGGAAAAGCGTGGACATAGTCGGATGCCAAACGAATTTCCGCTTCCGGATATTGGCCGTAGATATGCGATTCGGCTAAATTGCGGAATTTTGACTCAACTCTGACTAAAAAACGGATTTCGCCGCCGAAACTGACCATTTCCATACTCGCCCAGGTCTGGACTTTCCCCTTCCAATATTTGTCTTCAAACGTGGCGCTTCCTTGGATGCCGTGAAGACCGGCAAAAAACTGCTCCATTGCCCGAGCGGTCTTTTTCATGTTTTTTGGCGGGGTAACCTCTAAAAGCGCCCAGTCCAACTCATTAATAAATATGGTTCTTCTCCATTTTAACCATAAATCCCTGGCTAAAACAAAAAAAAGCCAGGGAATCCAAATCCACCACAGGGAGAGCAGGAATCCTATGGCAAATAAAACGACTGACAAAGCAAGTGAAATTGTCGTTAAAAAACTCTCCATTGACTATATTATACCACTAAATTTACTTTTTAAAAAACGCTCAAACGGAAAAATCCCCCTATTTTTTAATAAAAGAATATCGGCCTTGTTCATTCTTGGAAAAATATTCTTTGTTTTGAAGGTTGATTAAAATAGTGTTGGGCTTGGTCATTCTGCTTTCCATAACTTTTTTCACAATCTCATCTTTGGCCAGCGGTCCGTTCTCTTTTAAAATTCGGCTAATGACATCTTTAATTGTCCCCGGCTGATAGCCCCAGTCGCGCAAAGCGTAAATTCCACGGCCGACCAGAATAAAGCGGTCGTCTTTAATTAGCTCGTTGTGGACGGTCTGCGCTTGGGCAACAGAAGAGCCCAAGCCGGCCCGATTGATTAAATCAGTCACTTCCCGGAAGTGCAGCGGCTGACCGTGTTGTTTTAAAACAATGTAGGCCTTGTCTTTGGCGCCGCGCGGGTTGATTTCCGGCCAATGGGACAATCCAAAATGGCCAGAATTGTTTTGGCTGATTTTTCTGGCGGCGTCAAGATAGGAATTTAAGGCCTTCTTATCTATGCCACCGTTCCACTGCTTGGAATAATTTAAAATTTGTTCAAAAGGAATTATCTTGCCTTCTTTATTTATTTTGCCGATTAAAAAATCAACTAGCGCTTCAACTTTCTTAAGCGATTCGTCCGAATTGGTCCAAAGCGGATGAAATTTATCTGAACCGACAAAACGCCGGTACGGTTCGCCAACCGTTAGGGTAAAGAAAATTGCTCCTCTTTCCGGATGGATTTGGTCTACCCCGGTCATAGAAGAAAGCAGTCGCTCTTCGCGGACAACCTGGCCTTCTTTATTCAAAAAAGCGTCAATTGTCTTAAAAACCGGCTTTAAGGCATTAATCGCCGATGAATTTTTCAAATCCGAAAAAGCGGCGTCTTCTATTTGGCGGACTCGCTCTCTGGTGATGCCGTATTTCCGGCCGATTTCTTCCAGAGTCCTCTTTTGGCCGTCTTCCAGGCCATAACGCAAAGAAATAATGTCTTTCGTCCTCTGATTTGAAATCCCGTTCAGAGCATCTAAAACCAATGTTTGGTAATTGTAACTGCTGGTATTCATAAAGGATATTTTAAGTTTAACACATTATTTATCGCTCGTCAATATTTAATTATTTTTTCCGCTATGCCAGGAAACCAGCAGTGAACTAGCCACAAAAATAGACGAATATGTGCCAAAAAATATACCTAACATCAAAAGCAAAGAAAAATATTTGGTCGTTTCTCCGCCAAAAACATAAATTGCCAGCAAAGTCAGCAGGACGGTTAATGAAGTATTGATGGAGCGGCCCATGGTCTGGTTGATGCTGGCGTTGACCGTCTCCTCAAAACTTTTGCTCCCGCTCTGGCGCAAATTCTCGCGGATCCGATCAAAAACCACGATGGTATCGTGCACCGAAAAACCTAAGATTGTCAAAATACCGGTCACAAACAATAAATCTATCTCCGCGCCGAGATAATGGCCCAAGATAGAAAAAATTCCGACTGGAATAAAAACATCGTGGAACAAAGCGATGACCGCCGCGACGCCGTATTGCCAAGAAGCCACTGGACGCGAAACTTTGCGGAAGACCCAAGTAATATAAATCACAATCAATAAAAGCACCATCAAAATCGCGCCGTACGCTTTCTTTTTAAGTTCTTGGCCGATGACCGGCCCGATTGACTCAAATCTTTTTTCCTCCAGTTCGCCCAAGTTAGCAAGTTCCGCCAAGACCTTTTGATGCGTTTCCTCGTTAACATCTTTCAGGCGCAAAAACAAACCCGTTGGTCCGGTCAACTGAATATTGACGCCGCCCAAATCCAACGGCGCCAACCGGTCGTGAATCGCTTGGACTTCTGGCCGCGCGCCGACATATTCCACCTCGAGCAAAGAGCCGCCTTTAAAATCAATCCCAAAACGCAAGCCCCAAAAAATGACGCTAAAAATTCCCGCCGCGATCAGCGCCAGTGAAAATCCATAAAATATTTTTCTTTTCCTGACAATATTTAACATGGTTTTTTTAATTCTTCTTCTGGACGCCAAACAGCCATCCTTTCCGTTCTATTTTTTCATTAACCACCAAACGCAAAAAGTTTCGGGTGACGATAATGGCGGAAAACATGCTGATTAAGATGCCGATTGCCAGCGTCAGCGCGAATCCCTTAATTATGCTTGTCCCCAACCAAAACAAAACTCCGCAAGTAATCAACGAGGAAACGTTGGAATCGCGGATAGAAGTCCAGGCGCGCTTAAATCCTTCTTCAATCGCGCTGGCGAGCGGCTTGCCCCAACGCAGTTCTTCCCTCATCCGCTCAAAGATCAAAACGTTAGCGTCCACCGCCATGCCGACCGACAAAACAAAACCGGCGATACCGGCTAAAGTCAAGGTTACGGGAATCAGTTTAAAAATCAAAAGCGCGAACGCGGTATAAATCAGCAGAGCGATTACCGCTAAAAATCCGGGTAAACGATACCAACCAATCATAAAAAGCGCCACCGCCAAAATGCCGATCAACGCCGCCAGTAAACTTTGACGCAGCGATTTTTCTCCTAAAGCGGAACCGATATTTTGCTGGCTGATTAAAGTAATCGGCACCGGCAGAGCGCCGGCGTTGAGCCGTTGAACCAGCTCGCGCGCTTCCTGGACGCTGAAATTGCCGGTAATCTGCGCTTTGCCGCCAGTAATCGCCTCTTGCACCGTGGGCGCGCTGATCGGCGCGCCGTCCAGATAAATCGCCAGCCGCTGGCCGACATTCTGTCGGGTTAATTCCTCAAAAAGCCGGCTGCCTTCATCGTTAAATTCCAAACCTACTTGCCACTGAAGGGTTTGCTGGTCAGAAGTCAATTGCGCTCCCTTTAAAAACCGGCCGGTCAAAGAAGTCGGCTCAAAATACGGGTCTATCAGGATGACCGCTTGGTCTTCGGCAGTCAATTCTTCCCCGCTTTCAATTTTCTGGCGGACTTTTTCCTGTTCGGATAAAATTTGGTTTCTGACATCGGCGGATTTTTCGGTCCTGAAATCAAGCGACGGCGTCTGGCCAATCATCTCTATCGCTTGATGGGTGTCGCGAACGCCCGCTAACTCCACGATTAGCCGATGACTGGAACCGACTTCGTCCACCTGCACCACCGGTTCGGCCACGCCAAAAAGATTAACCCGGCGCTCAATCACATCCCGCACACCCTGCATCGACGCCGAAATATCGTCTCTGGAAATACTGGAAACATCCGCTTCATAGACCAAGTGCGTCCCGCCCCGCAAATCAAGCCCGAGCCGAAAAGGCCGATTAAAAAATTGCGGCAATATTTCCGTTCCGGCCTGTTTATTGAGCCAGTCAACCGGTTTGTTCCATAACGGCGGCCAAACAAAAAATCCTGCCAAAAGGCCGAGGATAAGGATAACAAAAACAGCCCAGTTGGCTTTTTTATTTCTAAATGACTTGGATTGATTCAAAACAGACATATTTAATCAATTCAACCCTACCTCCTTTTTTAAAATTTGTCAAAAATTTTCTCTCTTTTTAACTCCTCTAAAATATCTTCCGGAATAGGAATTTCTTTTCCTTTCGGGCTGACGCCCGGATACCGCCAAGCAGAAATCATCTTCTTCTTTTTACCAACCAGCCCGCCTTGCCGCGAGGCAGACCGCAAGGCAAGCTGATACATTAGCCAGATCTCGGTCGGCTTTTTTGTTCCGGCGCTTTGCATGACCGCGATTGTCTCCGGCGCGATGCCTTCTTCTTTTCGTTGGGGAGTTTTCAAAATCCGCTTTAGGCGCCCCTCGCCCAAGCCATAATAGCGCATCTTTCTTTTGATGTGGTTGGTCCAGTAAAACTCTTTGGT
>PFWG01000020.1 GCA_002791035.1 Candidatus Portnoybacteria bacterium CG_4_9_14_3_um_filter_43_11
TGGGCGTCGGCAGAAAGAAAAAAGAAAAAATCGCTTAGCAAGAATCCAAAATGCATCAAACTTTATTAATTTCTCAAATCGCCGTTTCCGGTTTGCTTATCGCCGCTATTCTTCTTCAACAAAGGGGAACAGGCGGCTCGTCCATTTTTGGCGGCATCGGCGGCGGAGAAAGCTACTACACTAAAAGAGGTTTTGAAAAGGTTATTTTCATCGCCACGATAATCTTATCCGGCCTGTTTGTTGTTTCTGCTTTTCTAAATCTTTTAATCTAATATTATTTACGCGGCGAGTGAGAGAAATGAAAATTTATTTTCATTTCCGAACAAGCAGGTAAATATAGGCGCTGTATTCGTACCCTAATAGACAATTTCATCTCTTTTCTTAGGAAAATCAGTCCTAAGAAGATTTTTAAAGTTCCGGGCGAAAAATGGCCGAATTGGCGGCAGTGGCTCTGTCTTTCCAAAGTTCTCCCCTCGCGCGAAAGATGGCTGGTCTACGGCCTGGTTTTTGTCGTCGGAATCTCCGTTATCGGACTTTTAAGCAATTTTTATATCAGCCGCACTTTGGTCCAGCCGAAGATTGGCGGAAGCTATACTGAAGGTATTTTAGGCCAACCCCGCTACATCAACCCCGTTTTAGCCCAGACCAATGACGCCGACAGGGACATCGCTCAAGTCGTTTATTCCGGGCTGTTTAAATATGACGGCTACGGCAATCTCATCCCCGACTTGGTCAAAAGATATACGATTGAAGATGAAGGCCTGACCTACAACATCTCTTTGAAAAAAGACGTTTTCTGGCATGATGGCCAGCCGCTTAACGCCGACGACGTCATTTTTACCATTAAAACAATTCAAGACCCGGAATACAAAAGCCCCCTCAAGACCAATTGGCAGGGAGTCAAAATTGAAAAGGTTGACGACTATACCGTCGAGTTTAAACTGAATAATATCTATGCTCCTTTTCTTCATAACCTAACCGGCGGCATTCTGCCTAAACATCTTTGGGCCGGGATTTCCGCCGCCAACTTCCCCCTGGCGGAATATAATCTTAAGCCCGTCGGCTCCGGCCCGTATAAATTCAGGCATCTGAAAAACAACAAGGATGGCAAAGTAAATTCGATTGAGTTGGTCCGAAACGAGAAATTCTATCTCCCTTATTCTAAGAATAACGAACTTCAAGGACCATTTATTGAAAAAATCACTTT
>PFWG01000061.1:0-6411 GCA_002791035.1 Candidatus Portnoybacteria bacterium CG_4_9_14_3_um_filter_43_11
TTATAAAGAATAAAAGTTTTTAAATTTTTTTAAATTGCCACCAAAATATGTCATATAACTCGTTTTTATACGATGTATTTTCGTAATTTAAGTTAAAAATTGTATATTATGTGAAGTTATATTAATCTTTAACTATATAAAACTAACTACATTTTAATACTTTTCAAGAAAATATGCAAAAACAATTAGATCATACTGAACGAGAACTAAAAATCAGAAATTACAGTTCCAAAACTGTAAAAAGCTACCTTTATGGCTTACGAGAATATTTTTCATTCAAAAAAGAAAATTTTGAAATGCTAAATCAAGATAACATCAGAGATTTTCTTTTACATTATGAACAAAAAGGCATTTCCGCCCAAAGCAGAAATTTGTTTCTGAATACTATCAAGTTTTATTACCGAAGCGTTGTCGGAATAAATCAAAAGATTGAAATTCGGTCAGCAAAAAAGAATAAAAGCTTGCCCGTTGTGCTATCTAGAAACGATATCAAGAGAATTCTTAACTCAACACAAAACCCAAAACACAAACTTTTATTATCACTTGCCTATGGCGCGGGACTTCGGGTTAGCGAAGTTATCGCATTGAAAGTAGGAGATATTGATCTTAATGAACTAACTATTCACATCAAACAAGCAAAGGGGAAGAAAGACAGAATCAGCGTTTTACCTGAAAAATTAGTAAATGACATCAAAAAACTAGCCGCCGGAAAAGTGGGCAGTGATTTTGTTTTTGCCAGCGAGCGCGGCGGGAAATTAACAACAAGAACCGCTCAAAAGGTTTTTGAAAATTCTTTGAAAAAAGCTGGAGTACAAAAAGAGGCAACCTTTCATAGTTTGCGTCACAGTTTTGCAACACATCTTCTTGAAAACGGTGTTGATGTTCGTTATGTACAAGAACTGCTTGGTCATCAAAATATTAGAACAACTCAAATATATACACATGTAACGAATCCCAAAATTAAAAACATTAAAAGTCCGTTATGATCAAAATGAGGGAAACCCGCTTTTGGCCAGCCCCGCAGTAACGGGGCAAAGATAAAGAATTCCAATTTGCGCTTAAAAACGGCTGGCTCGCCCGCTACGCGGGCGAGCCAATGACTTCATTTCCTAATTGGCGGAGAGAGAGGGATTCGAACCCCCGGTCCCAAAAAGAGACAGCGGTTTTCGAAACCGCCCCGTTCGGCCGCTCCGGCATCTCTCCTTATTGATTAAAATACCATTTTTAGATCATATGGTCAATTTCCTGAAAGTCAGGTTTTGGTGGGCAAGACAGGATTTGAACCTGTGACTCCTGCGATGTAAGCGCAGTACTCTGCCGCTGAGTTACTTGCCCCAATTAGATTCACCCTACCATAAATTAAAGAAATTTTCCAGTTGTTTTGGTTGCTAAATTTTTTGGAATATATTAGATTTTAAGAATGGACAAAAAAGAATACAGTCATTTTTTTAAGGACAAAAAAATTACTCTGATGGGATTGGGTCTTTTGGGGCGCGGCATTAATGTGGCGAAATTTTTAGCCAAAAATTGGGCGCCGCTGACCATCACCGACCTAAAGACAGAAAACGAACTGAAGCCGTCTCTAAAAGAGTTGAAGCGATTCAAAAATATCAAGTATGTTTTGGGTCGGCACCGCTTAATTGATTTTAGAAACCGCGACATAGTCATCAAAGCTGCCGGTGTTCCTTTCGATTCGCCCTATATCAAAGAAGCGGAAAAGAACGAAATTCCGGTTGAGATGGACGCTTCTTTATTTGCCAAAATTTCTCAAGCAAAAATTATCGGCATTACCGGTACGCGGGGAAAATCCACCGTCACCGATATTATCTATCAAATCCTTAAGTCCACTGGCCGAAAAGTTTTTCTGGGCGGCAATGTCCGGGGCATTGCCACTTTGCCGCTTTTGGAAAAAATTAAGCCTGGCGTTTGGGTGGTTTTAGAATTGGATTCCTGGCAATTGCATGGGTTTGGCGATTCAAAAATTAGCCCTCATATCGCTGTCTTTACCAATTTCTTGCCTGACCATTTGAACTATTACAGAAACAGCATGAAGAGGTATTTTAGCGACAAAGCCAATATTTTCAAGTATCAGACGAAAAAGGATTATTTAATTGTCAGTCGCCAGGCCGAGCAAGAAATTAAAAAGAGATTTAAGGGAGAGATAAAAAGCAGAATGCTGGACGCGCCGGACAAAAAATGGCTGACTAAACTAATCGGTCGGCACAATCAAGTCAATATCTCTTTGGCGGCGGCGGCCCTGACAGCGGCGGGAATAAAAGAATCGGCTATCGCCAAGTTTGTTAAAAACTACGCCGGCCTGCCCGGCCGAATGGAATTTGTCGGAGAATTTGACGGAATAAAATATTACAATGATACCAACGCCACCACGCCGGAGGCGGCGATAGCGGCCCTCCAATCATTTAAACGGAAAGTTGTTTTGATTGCCGGCGGAAGTGACAAGAATCTTGATTTTGGCCAAATGGCGGAAGCGATAAAAAAGAAAACCAAGGCGCTAATTTTGGTTAAAGGCGCCGGGACGGAAAGATTAATTAAGCATCTCAAAAGGCATTCTTTCATGCTGGCGGAGGATATGAATGAAGCGATCAAAAAAGCGCGGGAATTTTGCCGGAAAGGCGATACTGTTCTTCTATCTCCGGGGGCGGCCAGCTTCGGCGTTTTTAAAAACGAGTATGACCGGGGGGAGCAATTCAACTATTATGTTCAAAAACGCTAAAAAAATTCACTTTATCGGCATCGGCGGCATCGGTGTTTCGGCTCTGGCTAAAATGGCGCTTTTGCTCGGCAAAAAGGTTTCCGGCTCGGATTTATCTGCCGGGGAGGCGTTTGAGCGGATTAAGAAATTGGGCGCCAAAGTTTCTCTCGGCCACAAAAAATCTAATCTGTCAAAAGATGCCGACATGGTAATTTACTCTCCGGCTGTGAGAGAAGATAATCCGGAGATATTGAAGGCCAAAGAGTTGAAAATTTCCCTTTATTCCTATCCCGAAACGCTGGGATTGATTTCAAAAGACAAATATACCATTGCTGTTTCCGGCACTCACGGCAAAACCACGACCACAGCGATGATTTCAGAAATCATGATTTCAGCCGGGGGAAAACCAACGGTGGTTATCGGCAGTTTTTTGAAAAAGCAAAAGGATAATTTTGTCTTAGGCCGAAGCCGCTATTTCATTGTTGAGGCCTGCGAATACAAAAAATCGTTTCTTAATCTTTCTCCCGATATTTTGGTTATTACCAACATAGACAATGACCATTTGGACTATTACAAAAATATTAGAAATATCCAAAAGGCCTTTGGGCAAATGATTTCAAAAGTCTCGCCGGACGGTTTTATCGTTTGCGCTCCAAATGACCAAAATATCAAAGAAGCGATAAAATTTTCTAATCTTAGGGCGAAAATAGTTGACTATACTAAAGAGAAAATCAGTTTTAAATTGAAAGTTCCGGGCGAACACAATGTTTTAAACGCCAAGGCAGCGCTGGCAACGGTGGAATTAGCCGGCGTCAAAAAAGCGTCAGCGGAAAAATATTTAAAAAACTTTTCCGGTGTTTGGCGGAGATTTGAATACAAAGGAAAAGTTTACCCTGCCAAGCGGGGCGAAAAAGGCGCTTTGATTTATGATGACTATGGTCACCATCCGACTGAAATCAGAGCGACGCTAAAAGGCGCTCGCGAGCAATTCCCCAATAAAAAAATCATTGTTGTTTTTCAGCCGCATCTCTATTCACGAACCAAACTTTTATTAAACGACTTCTCAAGGAGTTTTAACAGCGCCGATGAAATTATTATCACCGATATTTACGCCGCCAGAGAGAAGGACGACGGCAGTATTCACGCCAAGGACTTGGCCGAAAAAATCACCAACGCCGTTTATATCAAAGATTTTTCCGAGATTAAAAAACGCCTTAAAAAAGAGGCGGATAAAGATACGGTTATTATCACTCTTGGGGCGGGGGATGTCTATAAAATCGGCGAGGGGATTAGAAATAAGTAGGACAGGAATTAAAAAATCACGAAGTCCAGTTTGGTGCCCAGGGCGGGATTTGAACCCGCAAGGGCTTACGCCCACTACCACCTCAAAGTAGCGTGTCTGCCGATTTCACCACCTGGGCCGGATTATTTTTCCGATGCTTTCTTTTTAGAAACAGGTTTTTTGGCTGGTTTATCTTTGATTTCTTTGAGCCGGGCTTCTTTGGCTGATTTTTCCCGGATATAGTAGAGTTTTGCCCGACGGACCTTGTGTTTTCTGACCACTTCAATTTTTTCAATAACAGGGGAATGGACCGGGAAAATTCTTTCCACGCCGAAACCGCCGCTGACTTTTCTGACGGTGATAGTGGAATTGATTCCCTGTCCGTGTTTTCGGGCGATAACTAAGCCCTCAAAAATTTGGATTCTTTGCTTGTCGCCTTCTTTGATTTTCTGATGGACCCGGACAGCATAGCCGGTTCTTATTTCGGGAATATCCTTTCTTTCTTGGGCTCGGTTAAATTTATCTAATTTATTCATTTTCTTTTTTCAGTTTATCTAAAACCTTCCTCAAGTCGTCGGGAAGCTCGGATTGGAACTCAACCATCTTACCATTTAGCAATTGAAATTTCAAGTAGAAAGCGTGAAGAAACTGCCTAGTCAGGTCGGAAGGCGGGGTCTGCCTTTTGAACTGGTACTGCTTGTCTCCGGCAACGGGATGTCCGATGGAGGCCAGATGGACTCTGATTTGGTGGGTCCGGCCGGTTTTGGGCTTGGCCTCCAAGAGGGTATAGCCATTAAAATATTCTCTGACTTGGTATTCCGTCCAGGCCGGCTTTGATTTTTCGTCTAATAGAGCGCTTCTTTTGCGGTGGTCTTTTTTGGACGCGCTGATTGACTTGGTGATAGTTCCTTTTTTATCTTTAACATGGCCAAAAACCAGCGCCAAGTATTTTTTTTCAATTGTTCTTTCTTGGAATTGCCGTTTGATAAAGTTGAAAGCCGGATTATTTCTGGCAACAATGAGCAGACCGGAGGTGTCTTTGTCCAAGCGATGAACAATGCCGGGACGGAGCGGGTCTTCGCCGATGTTTTTGATTTCTGGAAATTGTTTTAAAAGAAGATTGGTCAAAGTGTTTTTTTGTTCCGAATTGGCCGGGTGGACATTGATTCCGGCCGGTTTATCAATGACTAAAATATTTTCATCCCGATAGATAATGTTGATTTTCATAATAGTGGAGATAGCCGGATTCGAACCGGCGGCCTCCGCATTGCAAATGCGATGCTCTACCAACTGAGCTATATCCCCCTGATAGCCATAAAATAACAGGATTTTGGCAAAATGGCAAGGCAAATTTAAAAAAACAACTGCCCCAGTCGGGTCGTTGTTTTTTGGTGGGCGGTATTGGATTCGAACCAATGACCTCATCGATGTCAACGATGCGCGCTAACCAACTGCGCCAACCGCCCCTAATTGTGGGTGCGGAGGGAGTCGAACCCCCAACCGTTCGGATATAAGCCGAATGCTCTGCCATTGAGCTACGCACCCGATAACTTTTGCCTATAGATCAAACCTTTCTTTTGAGTAATCGTTCAAACTCTTTTCTTTCAATAGTTTCTTTTTTAATCAGCACCTTGGCAATTTGGTCCAGTTTCTTTCTTCTTTCGGTGAGAATTTTTTGGGCGGCGAGATGAGCGTTATCAATCAGTTTAGTAACCTCTTTGTCTATTTGGGCGGCGACTTCTTCCGAATAATCTTTTTCAGTGGTAATTTCTCTTCCGAGAAAAACCATTTCTTCCCGACTGCCGAAAGTTCTTGGTCCAAGCTTTTCGCTCATGCCGTATTGGGTAACTAATTTTATGGCTAACTCGGTCGCTTTTTGCAAATCATTGGAAGCGCCGGTGGTCAGTTCGCCAAAGACGATATTTTCAGCGGTATAGCCGCTCAAAAGAACGGCCAGTTCGTCAATAAATTCCGAACGGCTATGGAGGTGCCGGTCTTCTATGGGGAGTTTTAAGGTATAGCCAGCGGCTCGCCCGCGCGAAATGATGGAGATTTTTTGAATCGGGTCGGTATGAGTCAGCGAAGCGGCGACCAAGGCGTGGCCGGCTTCGTGATAGGCGGCGATTTCTTTTTCTTTTTTGGACAGGATGTGGCTTTTTCTCTCCGGTCCTAAGATTTCTTTTTCAACCGCTTCTCTTAATTCTTCCTGGTTGATTTTCTTTTTGTTTCTTCTGGCCGCCAAAATAGCGCCTTCGTTGACGATATTAGCCAAGTCGGCCCCGGAAAATCCGGGGGTTCGTTCAGCAATTTCCCTGAGATTGACATCTTCGGCGAATGGCTTGTTGCGGCTGTGGATTTTCAGGATTTCTTCCCGGTCCCCAATATCGGGCAGGTCCAAAATGATTCGGCGGTCAAA
>PFWG01000061.1:6419-26509 GCA_002791035.1 Candidatus Portnoybacteria bacterium CG_4_9_14_3_um_filter_43_11
GGCGAAGAAGGGCTGGGTCTAAAACATCGGGTCGGTTGGTCGCCGAAATCAGGATAATGCCGGTATTGGGGTCAAAACCGTCCATTTCAACCAAAATTTGATTTAAGGTTTGTTCTCTTTCGTCGTGGCCGCTGCCTAAACCGACGCCTCTTTGTCGGCCGATAGCATCTAATTCGTCAACAAAAATCAATGCCGGAGCGTATTTCTTGGCGGTCTGGAAAAGGTCTCTAACTCGACTAGATCCGACTCCGACAAACATTTCCACGAATTCCGAACCAGAAGCGGAAAAGAAAGGGACGCCGGCTTCGCTGGCAACCGCCCGGGCAAGAAGGGTTTTGCCGGTGCCGGGCGCGCCGACGAGCAAAACGCCCTTGGGGATTTTGGCGCCGATATTGGTGAATTTTTTCGGGTTTTTTAAAAAATCAACCACTTCGCCCAGTTCTTCTTTGGCTTCTTTCAACCCGGCGACATCCTTGAAACTAACGCGGTTTCTTTTGTCTTTCGGGTCGATCAAGCGCGCCCGGGAACGGCCGAAAGTAAGGGCCTGCATCTGGCCGCGCTGAGCGCCGCGGAACATAAACCAAAAGAAAAATCCAATAATAATCAGCGGCAATAAAATAGGCAAAAGAGTCCCTAACCAAAAATTCAAAGCGCTTTCGCTCTTGACCTGCAAATCAACCAATTGAAGTTTTTGCGCGTCAACGCCGTAATTTTTGAGCGATTCGGTTAAAGAAATCTCTTTTTCCTTAACGGCAGTTTCTAAGTTTCCGTTTTTTAATTCAATTTGCAGTTGGTTGCTATCAATCGCGATACTTTTGACCTCTTCGCCGTTAATTTGACTGACTAACTGCGTTAAGGATGCCTCGGGGTTGCCGCTATTTCCGCCATTGAGCAACGAAAAAACACTGGCGATTATCAGCAACGCCAAAAAAGCAATGCCTAAATTTTTAAGTAAATATTTCATCATCTTTTAAGATTATAGTTCTGTCAATGCCAGCGTCATTTTATGTTTTTCCGGCGAAAGGGAAGTAATCTTGAATTTATATGTCTGGTCAAATTTAACATTATTTGACGCTTCGGCCGGGAGGAGGCCATAAATCCCTTTTTCTATCTCAACAAAAACCCCGGCTGACGACGATTTTATCGTCCGGCCGTTAACTGTTCGGCCGGACTGATATTTATCTTCTATTTTTTGCCAAGGGTCATCTTTTAAGGTTTTAAGCGACAGGGAAATTTGGCTATTGCTGATGTTGGTGATTTGCGCTTTGACTTTGTCGTTTTCTTTAATGATTTGGCTGGGATGGTCAATTATTTCCCAAGCCAGTTCTGAAATGTGCGCCAAGCCCTCCAGATTATCTCCAAATTTGATAAAGGCGCCAAAATCAGCCAGAGCGGTGACGGTACCTTCAACGATGTCGCCTTCCTTGTATTTTTCCAGGTTTTTTTTCAATTCTTTCTCCCGGGCCAGTTTTTCAGAGACGATTAGCTTTTCGTCTCTCTTGTCCAGGGTAATGATTTTAACCAACATTTCTTTTCCGACAAAAATATTGAGATGTTTGAGTATTTTGTTCTTATCGCCGCCTTCCACTCGCGGGTAATTTTGAGGAGAGAGTTGAGAGACGGGTAAAAATCCGACAATACCCGAGTATTCAATGACCAGACCGCCCCGATTGGCCTCAATTACCCTGACAGAGATTGTTTCGTTGTTTTCTTTTGTTTCTCTCAGGTCGTTCCAGATTTTTTTAAGGTTAGCTTCTTTAAACGAAAGTTCAATATAGCCGTCTTCGTTTTCCGGGCCGATGACTAGAGCCGATATTTTCTGCCCGACTTTTAATCCCTTAACAAGCGTTCTGTTTTCCTTTATTTCTCCGCCATAAACAACGCCGGCGCCGATACTGTCTATTTCAACGACAATTTCGGTTTTGCTGACTTTAATAATTGTTCCCTCAATAATATCGCCGGGCTGAGGCAAAGAAACAATTTTTTTCTCTTTGGCTAAGAGTTCCTTCATTTTGCTGGTTTTGTTCGTTTCTTTTTTAGTCATACAAACACAAGTATATCGCAAGATTTTCAACTTGGCAAGTCCTTGAAAGTATGATAAAATAAAACATATGACAATAAATTGGTACGGCCAATCGTGTTTTAAGATATCTAATCAAGGTGGACATCTGGCTCTTATTATTGACCCCTTTGATAAATCAATCGGGCTGATTCCGCCTCGCGGCGCGGCGGATATTGTTTTGGTTTCTCACGACCATCGCGACCACAACAACATTAAAGCCATTGCCGGCGCGCCTTTTATCGTCAATGGGCCGGGCGAATACGAAGTTAAGGGCGTTTCAATTAACGGAATAGCAAGCTATCATGATAAAAAAGAGGGCGAAGAGAGAGGGTCAAACACGATTTATCTAATAGAAATGGATAAAATAAAGGTTTGTCATTTAGGCGACTTTGGCCAGGAAAAATTAAGCGACAGTCAATTGGAAGCGATTGGCGATGTTGACATTTTAATGATTCCAGTTGGTGGGGAATATACTATCGGCGCTTCGGAGGCGGCCAAAATCGCCAAGCAAATTGAACCGCGTTTGATTATCCCGATGCATTACAAGGTGCCTCATCTGTCTATTGATGGTTTGGCGACGCCAGACGATTTTCTAAAAGAAATGGGCGTGGAAGAAAAGACAGTTATTGAAAAGCTAACCCTCAAAGAAAAGGATTTGTCCAGCAAAGAAATGGAAGTGGTTTTATTCAAGATTTAATATGTCTTTGATAAGTTTTATAGAAAAAATTCAGAATAAGCCAAGGCATATTCGCGTTCAAATCCTCTGGCTTTCGGTTTCATTGGCGATGTTCTTTGTTGTTTCCGGCTGGGTAATTTATCTAAATCATTCTCTATTGCCGTTGTCGGCAAAAAGCGAACCTTTAGAAACGGAAGAATCAAAAAATTTGCCTTCTTTGATAGAATCGTTTAAAGCGAGCATCGGTTCTTTTTTTCAAAAAAGCAAAGAAGAATTATTGAACACGCCGGAAAATACTCTCCAGGCGCCAGAGGATAAAACTCAAATTCAGGAGAATAACATCGGTTCGGAGAGAAAGGAAGAGGAAATTCAGCCGGCAGAATTGCCCTTAAGCCGATAATGGCCCTATATGGAAATAGAATATATCAAAAAACGCTCCATTAGCGACGAAATGAAAGAGTCCTATCTGGACTATGCTATGAGCGTCATCGTTTCGCGGGCTTTGCCCGATGTCCGCGATGGGCTAAAGCCGGTTCACCGCCGGATTCTTTATGCTATGCACAAAATGGGGTTGGGCAGCGCCGGCCGGTATCGGAAATCGGCGACGGTCGTGGGGGAGACCTTAGGCAAATATCATCCGCACGGCGATATGGCCGTCTATGATACCATGGTCAGAATGGCCCAGGAATTCTCAATGAGGTATCCCTTAGTTGATGGGCAGGGAAATTTTGGCTCGGTTGACGGCGACAGCGCGGCCGCCTCCAGATACACCGAAGCAAAGATGACCAAGATTACCGAGGAGATGCTTGTTGATATTGAAAAAGAGACCATTAACTGGGTGGATAACTACGACAGCACGCGCCGGGAGCCGTCGGTTTTGCCGGCCAAAGTCCCACTATTGCTTTTAAACGGGACAATGGGCATTGCCGTCGGAATGGCAACTAATATCCCGCCGCATAATTTAGACGAATTGGTAGACGCGATTATTTACCTAATTGACAATCCTGAAGCTGGCATAAAGGACCTGTTGAAATTTATCAAGGGACCGGACTTTCCGACCGGCGGCGAGATCTATGACCGCCAGGGAATGTTTCAGACATACAGCGCCGGCAAAGGTCCGATTGTCTGCCGGGCCAGAGCGGAAATTGTTGAAAAGAAAAATGGCCAGTTTCAAATCATTATTAGCGAAATTACCTACGGGACAAACAAGGCCAACTTAATTATCCGAATGGCCGATTTGGTCAAAGACAAGAAAATTCAGGGGATTAAAGATATTCGGGACGAATCGGACAAAGACGGCGTTCGGGTGGTGATTACTCTTAAAAATGACGCTTACCCGCAAAAAGTTCTCAACCGGCTTTTTAAGCTAACTGACCTTCAAAAAACCTTCCACTTGAATATGCTGGCTTTAGTTAACGGCATCCAGCCGCAGGTCTTGTCGCTCAAAGGGGTTTTAGAAGAATATGTTAAACACCGCCAAGAAATTGTTACTCGTCGGACCAAGTTTGAACTGGAACAGGCCAAAGAAAGAGCTCATATTCTTGAGGGGCTAAGCAAAGCGCTTGACCATATTGACGCTGTCATAGAAACGATTAAAAAATCGCCGGACAAGGAAACCGCCCATAAGAATTTGATGAAAACATTCAAATTGAGCGACCGACAAGCTAGCGCGATTTTGGAAATGCGCCTTCAGACCCTGGCCGGTTTGGAGCAAAAGAAAATCAAAGACGAATTAAAGGAGAAACTGAAGCTAATCGAGGGACTAAAAAGCTTACTGAAGAGTCCGAAAAAGATTTTAGCCGTCATTAAAAAAGAATTGACCGAATTAAAAGCCAAATACGCCAACAAAAGGAGAACCAAAGTTTTCAGCCGGTCGGTGGATAAAATCTCAGAAGAGGATTTGGTCCCTCAAGAAGAGTGCGTTATTATTCTTACTTGCGGCGGCTACGTCAAGAGAGTTAATCCGCAGTCCTATCGGGCGCAAAAAAGAGGCGGCAAGGGGAAGATTGGAATTATTCCGCGCAAGGAAGACGCCGTCGGGTTTTTCATTCCGGCTTTAACTCATAACGACATTCTCTTTTTTACCGACCACGGCCGAGTTTTTAAGACCAAGGCCTACGAAATCCCGGAAGCCAGTCGGACAGCAAGAGGTCAGGCCATCGTTAATATCTTGCAATTGGGCGCCCAGGAAAAAGTTACCGCCGTTCACAATGTTTCCCAATCCAAAAAAATGAATTACTTGGTTATAGCGACGGACAAAGGCGTTATTAAAAGAACAAAAATAGAAGAATTCGCCAACTTGAGGAAAAACGGTCTTATCGCTGTTAAACTGGCTAAGAACGATAAACTTCGTTGGGCCAAGATGACTTCCGGCCAAGACGAAGTTATTCTAATCACCGCCAAGGGGCAAAGTATTCGTTTCAAAGAAGGCGATGTCAGGGCGGTGGGCCGGTCGGCCGCCGGCGTCAGGGGCGTTAATTTAAAGAGCGGCGACGAGATGGTCAGAATGGATGTAATCAGAAAAGAATTGACCGATAAAAACCAAAAACTGCTCGTTTTAACTGAAAACGGTTTTGGCAAGAGAACCGATATCAAGCACTACAAAATCCAAAAAAGAGGCGGGATGGGAATCAAAACGGCGAAAATCACCGAAAAAACCGGCAATATTGTCGTCAGCCAGATTATCAGCGACCAGCACGAGGATTTAATCGCCATTTCACAGAAAGGACAGGTCATTCGGACAAAACTGAAAGATATTTCTTCTTTAGGGCGGGCGACCCAGGGAGTCCGGGTAATGAAATTGAAGCCGGGCGACAAAATTGCTTCGGCGGCTTGTATTTAATAATCGGTTATCCCCTTCTTTTGACAATTGTTTTTTGTTAGAATTAGGTAATTCCACTGCGGCGAACTCGCCGCGCGTAAGGATAATTGGTCGTTTTCTATGGAGACAACCCGGGAAGGCCTGCCCGAACGACCGATGTCGTTCGGTCGGGCGGGGTTTTCCAGCCCTGAAAAAATATTAGAGCAGATTGAAATCCGCGAGCAAATGGAAGCGGCTGATTTCGGTTGCGGACACGGTTTTTTCAGTATCCTGCTGGCCAAAAGAATACCCAAGGGCAAGGTCTACGCCTTGGATGTTGTCAAAGAGGCGCTGGAAGCGGTTCAAAGCCGAGCCAAACTGGAAAAAATTGATAATATTGAAACAATCCAGGCCAATTTGGAGAATTTCGGCGGCTCAAAACTGAAAAATAACTCAATGGACATTGTTTTGATAAGGAATATTTTGTTCCAGTCGCAAAAAAAAGAAGAGATTATCAGAGAAGCCAAAAGGGCGCTAAAGAAGGGCGGAGAAATGGTCATTATTGAGTGGAAAGCGGATTCAGTTATGGCGCCCAAAGAAGGCTGGTTAATAGAAAAAGAAATGGCTAAAAAATTGGCTGAAAGCGACGGCTTTAATTTTAAAAAAGAAATGATTATAGATTCGCATCATTACGGCTTGGTTTTTAATAAATAGGGATGAAAAAAAATAAATCAATAATTTTATACGGTTTCTTTGTCCCGATATTTATCTTTGGACTGGCGGCGGCTTTGCCCGGCTGTAAAGAGCCATTGCAAGAAGAAGTAAGTTTGGAATTTTGGGGGGTCTATGACGACTCGGATGTCTTTAGCCAATTGATTGACAAATTCAACGAGGAATTTCCCCGAACGCGGATAACTTACTACAAGAAAACATACGAGACCTACGAAAAAGACCTTTTGGAAGCGATGGTCACTGGTCGGGGACCGGATATTTTTATGCTTCACAATACTTGGCTGCCTCGCTACGGCGATAGAATATCCTTCGCGCCGGAAAGCATTGTTTCTTTCCGCCAGTTTCAGACGGATTTTGTCGATGTTGTTATTAATGATTTTTCCTTAAACAGCGCTGTCGCGGCTCTGCCGATGAGCGTTGATACCTTGGCGCTGTATTACAACAAAGATATTTTCAATACCGCCAGTATTCCTCAATCCCCGCTCACCTGGGACGAATTTTTAGACGATGTGGAGAAAATAACCGTCAAAGACGACAAAGACAATATTATTTTGGCCGGCGCCGCTCTGGGCACGGCCAGAAACATTAACCGTTCCACCGATATCTTATCTCTTTTAATGCTTCAGTCCGGATTAGAGATATTTAACACAGAAAGCGGACAGGCGACCTTTAACGAACCGATCAGTGTCAATGGCGAAAGATATCGTGTCGGCGAAAGGGCGCTGGAATTTTACACCGATTTTGCCAATCCGCTCAAAAGCGTCTATACCTGGAATGACCTGATGCATTATTCTATTGACGCTTTTTACGAGGGTAAAACGGCGACAATGCTAAACTATTCTTATCATATTCCGACAATCAGGGCTAAGGCGTCTTATTTGAATTTCGGCGTGGCGGCTATGCCCCAGATTAAAACCGCTTCTAAAAGCGTCAACTACGCCAATTACTGGGGCCTGACCGTTTCTCGTAATTCGCCGGCGCCGGACCGGGCTTGGCAATTTATCAACTGGTTGGCCGGCAACAAGGAAAACGCCCGAATGTATCTGGAATTGACCGAAAAACCGTCCGCCCGCCGAGATTTGATTTTGGAGCAAGCCAGCGATCCGGATTTGGGTATTTTTGCCGAACAGGCCCTGACCGCCCGCTCCTGGTATCAAGTGGATAATCGGTCTATTGAGCAGATCTTGGCCGATATGATAGAATCAGTAGTAGCGGGAAAAACGACCATAGAAGAAGCGGTTAACAAGGCGTCTAATCAAATAACACTTTTGGCGAAATAGCATTCCAATGACTAATTTCCAGAAAAAATTGCTTAGTTTGTTGATTTTATTCGGGATATTTTCAGCTAATTTTGTCTTGGCTATTGGACTAGAGGGGCCGATCGTGCCATGCGGAACGAAATCAAGCGGCAGAGATTGCACTTTGTGCGACCTCTGGCAATTAGCCAGCAATATCATTACCTTTATCAGTTTTAATCTGGCTATTCCTTTAGGAGTGTTCCTTTTTGTCGTTGCCGGCGCTATTTTTCTTGTCTCGGGCGGCAGTCCTAAAATGATTGAATGGGCTAAGACGATTTTTACCAATACCGTTGTCGGCCTAATTATCATCTATATCAGTTGGCTTTTTATTGACACACTATTAAAAACCATCGCCCAAGGCAGTTTTGTCGGGGCCTGGAACCAGTTCCCGGTCTGCCGGTAAATTATATCAATAGATATAATTTCATTCGCTCGGAAATAACTAAGCCAGCTTATTATTTCCTCGCTCATATCAATTATGAGAAAAATATTGCCAATTTCATTAATCTGCTTAACGCTCTTTCTTGCCGGCGTTCAGGTTATTTTCGGAGCGACAAAGCCGTCCGGTTTGAATTTGCCGGATATCACCATCCAGCAGTTATTAACAAATATTTTCAATTTGGTGGCCAAAATTGTTGCCAGTATTGCCGCCTTAGCCATCGTTATTGGCGGGGTGATGTGGATGACGGCCGGCGGCAACGCCGAGACCGAGACCAAAGCCAGACAGACGATAATCGCGGCGGTGATTGGTTTGATTATCGTCGGCGCCGCGGTCGGCATCGTCAATTTTGTTTTAAGGATTTTTTGACGGTTCCACTCTGAGTTTTAAATTATGTCAGGAAATAAATTTAAAAATTTCTTGCCGGTAATATTTCTCTTCTTGATATTGTTTCCGCTGACGAATATATTTGCGGCGGACTTGCCATCAGGAGGATTTGACAATCCTCTTAAGGCCAATGATTTTACCGAGATTTTTGTCAGTATCGCCAATTGGATTGCCGGCATTGTCGCGACGGTGGCGGTGCTTTTGATTGTCATCGCCGGCCTGCAGTATATTTTTTCCGGCGGCGATCTGGACAGAATACAAAAAGCCCACAAGACCATCCAGTGGTCATTAATTGGTTTGATTATTGTTTTGATGTCCTGGAGTTTGTTAAATACCGTTCTATCGCTTTTAAATGTGAAATAAGGTATGATGATAAAAATAAATCTCTTATGAAAGGGGGTGAAAAGAGTGATAAAAGTTAATAAAAAACTGGTTGGGTTGATGTCTCTGGCGTTGTTGTTAAGCAGCGCGAGTATGGCGGTGGGCGTTATACAACCGGCTGACCCGGGCGATTTACCGAGCGATGAACCAGATACCGTTATAGTAGGAATCTTTAATACAGTCGCTGTTATTATAGCGGTGGTAGCGGCTTTAACGATCGTCATTGGCGGGATAATGTGGATGACGGCCGGCGGCAACGCCGAGACCGAAACCAGAGCCAGGCAGATCATAATCGCGGCGGTGATTGGTTTGATTATTGTCGGCGCCGCGGTCGGCATCGCCAATTTTGTTATCGGTAATGTTTTTTAGGGGAGGAGTTTTGATTTCGCGCCGCGCGCAACTTTGAATAGTCGATAATTTTAAAAGCCAGACAGGGTTGTTTGTTTTACCCGTCTGGCTTTTGGTTTTAGTCCAGGATTGTTGCCCGGACAAGAACTCTTTTCCCTCCCGATGCTTTTAAGCAAAGCGGTCCGCCAGTAAGCGCTGGCCCGGTGGTATATGTCCGCTGGCTAATTTCCAGAAAGTGAATATTATCATTCACTACTTGGAAAACAGCCGGGTTTTCCATTTGCTCAAACCGGACCGGTTCACCGGCGCGGAAAATCAGTTTTTCGCCGCGAATGGTCTGACAGACCACTATTCCATCTGTCGGCAGTTCGTATATGCCGCGGAGCTGGCGAGGAGGAACATTACTAGAGGAGTCAGAATCAGGAAAATCCGGAGGCCCAAAATAGAAAACAAAAAATAAAATTATAAGGACAGATCCGGTAATAAATAGCCACCAAGTTGGTTTTTTCATGAGTTTCCCCTCTCTTTAAGAATCTCGGCGATACCTTGGCCAATTCCCTTACCAAAGCCCGCCAGATCTATTCCTTGAATATCTTGGATATTCCTCGTGGTTTTTTTGTTTCGTTCAATTTGGACGATATCGCGAGCTTCTTGAAGGGTATAGCCCATTTTGGTTAACTTTTCAATTAGATCACAGACATTAACCAGTTCTCGTTTTTCCGCGACTTGTTCTCGCCTTTCTTTCACGTCCTGTTCCGCGGCCTTAGACAGGTCGCTGCTTGGGTCAATGTCAATCGCTTCAATATTAAGGCGATTTAATACGATCCCAAGCTGCGGGATTGACTGGAGGCCGTTCCCGCGGCTAATCTCTTTTATCTGCCGACGTCTTATTTTTATCGCATTTTCAATCTGTTGTCGGTCTTCACGGGAGATGATTTGCTCTACCAGTTCCCATTTCCCCCCCCATTTTGCGGCTTGGCTTCCCGTAGGAGCTTCAGGTGGGATGCTGAAATATTTGAATAAAATGTGTGTGGGAACAACCGATGGAATTCTTTGCAGTTCAGCGCCAGCCACGGCTTTAATAAGGATTTCCGTGGCCTCTTCTTTGGAAGCAATGGCTTCCTCGAAAGCTTGCGGACCTTCTTGCGCCGACATAGCCCAACCGCGAAGGCGTTCTTTAACGATATCTTCTAGAATGTTCCGTACGCCTTTTTCTCCGCCAGAGTTAAGGTATTCAATAATGTGACTGGAGTCAGGAGTCCAAGTCAAACTTACAGGGACCTGGAGTACGGCCAAATCCGGCGTCCGTAATTTCTGCGCTGACAAATCCTGGTTTTTCTTTTCCACATTAACTAGGATAACGTTGTAAAAAAACGGGAAGAACGGCGCCAGGAAACACCATCCCTCTTTTTTTATGGCGCCAGTTCGGCGGCCCCAGAAAGTAACGGCGCCGATGTTTGGCGGGTCGGCCGGAATTTGGCGCAGGGTAGCCGCCAAGCCGATTAGCCCTAGTCCGAGAAATAGAAAACCCCAGATAATACTCTTGAAAAGAAAAAAAACCAGACCTAAACCCATTAGTCCAAAAACTATTCCTGGAATCATTTTTTACCTCTCTTTCTTTTTGTGTTTTGGTTAAATTTTAAAAGGGCTGGATGAAACAAGTCCTCCAATCCTTGGTTTCATTTCGCATACTATATATTATTTTTGCGTAAATGTCAAGCCCAAGCGGGTTGATTTTTAGCGGTATTTATCTTAAGATAAACGGAAGCGGACGTGGTGGAACGGCAGACACGTTAGCTTTAGGAGCTAATGGGGTAAAACCCGTGAGAGTTCAAATCTCTCCGTCCGCACCATAATAGTTAGTGGCCGTACTTTGCCGGCGAGTCGTAGTTGGAATAGAAACTGCGGCGGTAGAAAAGTTCGCCGTTTTTGTAGACCTCCTGGGTCAGGACGGTTTTCATTGAACCGTCTTCGTTTTTCTCCAAAGTATATGGGCCGAGGACCTTGACTTCCTGGTCAGTTTTTGTTCCGTAAAAATTGAAGGTGATTTGATTGCCTTCAATAATTCCTTCAATCAAAAGATAGCCAGCGGTGTCGTTTAAGAATTTTAAGTCCGGTTGCGGGTCGTAGATGGTGGCGTCAAAGCCCTGTGGATTGTAGTAGACGACCGGAAAGGCGTGCGGCGTCCGGGCAGTGATTTCCAGCCCCGAATAAACCGCCGCTCTAAAAAGCGTTGTGGACACCTGGCACAGACCGCCGCCGTATTCCGGAATAGTTTGGTTATTTTTAATAACCAGTTCCGGCAAATATCCGGCCTCGGGACTGCTGTCGCCCAGAATAGTATTAAAAGAAGACTCCTCGCCGGGAGCGAGAATAACGCCGTTGAACTTTTTCACGCCGATCCCAATATTGTGTTTTCGGTTTTTAGGCGAGCCGGAGAAATTGGATGTTCCCTGTCCGATTAAAGCGTTGATGCCGAGGTTATTAGTTTCTTCAAGGGAATTTTTTGGCTCGGAAACATCGGCGATAATTTCGGTGGTCTTGACCGCCGGCCGGGAAGAAATATTTTGAAAGAATTGGTCAAAGGTCTGGTCTAATTTGACTTCAAAACCTTCTTTGGCCGGCGAAAATTCAACCGCTCGCTTTCCGGACGGCAGAGAAGCGTCCGGTTCAATTTTCAATTTGGCCTCGGCGGCCGGCCGATCAATATTTTGGGCTATTTTTTTGAGATAACTCCTTATTTTTTCCCTGCTAAGCGAAAAGCCCAAAATTTCATTATCGGAACCATTTTCTTTGACTGGCTCAAATACAATCCAGTCCAGGAGGATTTTTTGGTCAATTGTCCAATAATCTTCGTTGAATTTGAGATAATACGGCTGGTTCTTGATAATCCTGTCGGCCGGCTCTTTAGCCAGCTGAACCTCGCTGTTTTCCACGGTGGGATAGTCATGGATTACATTCAGAACAATCGGTTCGCTGGAAAATGTTTTAATCCCTTGGGAAAGGTCGTCCATCAGTTTTTTCCGGTCAACGGCAGTGCCTTCATTAGAATGGACAAGAGAGAATTCGCCCAATTCGTCATTGTAGGCCAGGGCGGCGTTTTGAGCCGGGTTTTCTATGTCGGAGAAAATTTCCCTTGTTTTCTGCTGGAATTTGTCGGGATTAATTCGGTAAATCGGGTCAAGATTATACCAGCCAAAAGCGGCCAGAAATTGTTCTTTCAGACGGATGGTAAAATTTGTCCGGTGGCCGATTTGTTCCGCCCGGGCGACGGTTGACTGGCAGTCCATTTCAAAGCCCAAATCGGCGAGATTGACCCGCCGGTCTTTATCCTGATAGCCCAGAACAATTTCTTGCTGGGAAAATCCTTCCCATTTCTTTTGCAGTTCTTCTTTGGCCGATAACGGCGAAAGAAGACCAATGGTAAAATTGCCGACCTTGACGCGCCAAGCGATTTTTTGCCGGTTAATTATTTGGAGGAATAGGGTAGAATAGACAAAGACAATCAGGGGGACTAAAAGGGAAACAATAAGATATTTTTTTCTTTTTTTCATTAGATATATCATAGCATAAAAAACATCCCGCAATAATGCGGGGCGTTTTTTATGCTGTATTTTTCTAATATTTTTCTAAAACTATTCGCTCTTTATTTTTATTTTCTTGGTTTTGACTTTTTCAATTTTGGGCAGTTTGATGGTCAGGATGCTGTTTTTCATTGAGGCCTCGGCGCTATCAACTTCCACGTCAACCGGTAAAATGACGGAGCGGGAAAACGGACCCCAATAACACTCTTGGTAATAGTAGTCTTCTTCTTTGACTTCTTCGTCTTTTTTGCGTTTGCCCTTAATTGTAATCATATCGTTGGTCATCGTGATGTCAATGTCTTCCGGCTTAACTCCGGCGATAGTTGATTTAATTACGACCTCGTTTGGCGTTTGATAGACATCTATGGTCAATTGTCCTTCCGATTCGCTGAGCCATTCTTCTTCTTTTTTGACCTCGGGTTCTTTCTTTTCGTCTAAAGTTTCTTTTTTAAGGAATTCTTTTTGGGGCGCCTTTGACTTCTTTATTTTTTTAGTTGTTTTGATTTTTTTTTCTTCGGACGAATCCTCGCTTGTCCAGCTGGCGCCGGTCAATTTTTCAAAAAAAGATTTTTTAGCCATATTTTTTTATCTCGCTTCGCCGAATTTTAGCAAAGCAAGCTAAGTTATTTTACAGACAGATTGCTGTTGTCTGATTTTTCTAAAGCAGTACGAAACAATCAGGGCGGTTGATATCAGCGATAAGGCGATAACAAAAAAGATTAAATTTGGTTCGCCGTTGTTGGCGGCGGCAACAATAAGATAATTGTAGCAAGTATGGAAGATAATAGCAAGAGAGAGTCCAATCGCGACGAGTTTCTTTCTTTTGGTAGGATTAAATATCCCCTGTGAAAGCCAGTAACCGACTATGCCGCCGGATAGAGCATGGACCAGAGTGGCGCCGACAAAACGCAAAGCGATTGTCCCGAGCGCTTGGCCGAAGTCCGGGAAGGATATTTTGAAAAGAATCAGGAGATTTTCCACCGCGGCAAAGCCGAGTCCGACAATAATACAGTATAGCATGGCGTCGGTTGGCTCGTCAAATTCGGAATTTCTGATAATTCTGAACCGAACCGACGAGTATTTAAGACATTCTTCAACAATGGCCGGAATAAGCGTTGCGGCTAAAAGTATTTTCCACAAGACGGTCGACTGACCGACAGAAAGAAGATCTAAAGGATTAGAACTCGGGGTCATAAGCCAGATTAAAACTAATTCCAAAACAATCGCCAGGGGCGCCAAAAGCATTCCCCAGACAAACATTGTAATAATTAGACTGTTTGGTTCGGGATGTTTATCTTTTCTTAAATAAAAAGAGAGCCAGATCAAACTTGGCAACAGCCCAAGAAGAAGATAAAAAAGGTAGCGCATTTTAGATGGGCCATTTTTCAATCATCAAAAACTTTTCTCGCTTAAAGGGCAGTTTTTGGTAGATTGATTCGGTGACGAAAGGAATAAAAGGATGAAGCAGGATTAATGATTGAGTTAAAACATAAACCAGAACTTGCTTGGTTTCTTTGGTATCTTGCTTTTTGACTGCTTCAATATATTTGTCGCAAAAATCGCGCCAGAAAAAATCGTACAGGATATGAGCGGCGTGTCCGAAGCGGAATTTTTCCAAGTCGGCGTTTATCTTTTTAGCGGTATCAGCCAACTGCTTTAAGATTTTTTTATCGGCGCCGGTCAAGTTTTTCTGAAATTTAGCGCTCTTTATCTGACTTGGGGTCGATAAATTGATTTTTTTGCCTTCGATTTGTTGCAGAACGAACCGGGAGGCATTCCAGATTTTATTGGTAAACTTTTTGCCGGCCAGAATGCTGTCTTCGGAGAATTTGATGTCCTGGTTGTCTAAGACCTGATAGGCAAGGCCGAAGCGGGTGGCGTCGGCGCCGTATTGGTCAATTAATTTCAGCGGGTCAACGCCGGTGCCAAGCGACTTAGACATTCTTTTGCCTTCTTTATTGACAACGGTCGGATGGATAAAAACGTTTTCAAACGGCGCTTTTTTCATAAATTCAAGGCCGGAAAAAACCATGCGGGCGACCCAAAGATTGATAATATCTCTGGCGGTGCTCAAGGTGTCGGTCGGATAAAACTCTTTCAGGTCTTTGGTCTTTTTCGGCCAGCCCAGAATGGCAAGGGGCCATAAGGCCGAAGAGAACCAGGTGTCTAAAACATCATCAACGCCGTCAATGGGGATCTTATGCCCCCACCAAATTTGGCGGGAAATGCACCAGTCCTTGATATTTGACAGCCAATCCAGATAGACCTTTTCCCATTTTAGGGGATGGAATTTGACTTGGTTGGTTTCAACCGCTTGAATTGCCATCTTGGCCAACTGGTCCATTTTTAAAAACCACTGCTGGCTGATAAGCTGTTCAATTTTATTGCCGCAGCGATAACAGACCGGGACCTGGTGAACATAATCCTCTATTTTTTCAATCAAATTTCGTTTTTTAAGTTCTTCAATGACTTTATAGCGGGCATCGGAGACGGTTAAACTGGCAAAATCGCTGCTGGCGCGCTTGGTCATTCGGCCTTTATCGCTAATGACTTGAATTGACGGCAGGTTGTGTCTTTGAGCGATTTCAGCATCAGTCATTGAATGCGCCGGCGTTACTTTGACGGCGCCGGTGCCGAATTCCATCTCAATGGCTTTGTCGGCGACAATAGGGATTTCGCGGTTAGTCAAAGGAAGAGCGACTTTTTTGCCGACCAGCGTTTTGTATCTTTTATCGCTTGGATTAACCGCCACGGCCGTGTCGCCCAGCATTGTTTCTGGTCGGGTTGTGGCAACGGTAAGATGTTTTTTGCTTTTGTCCGCCAAAGGATATTTGATAAACCAAAGGTGGGTTTTTTCTTCCTTATATTCCAGTTCTAAATCGGATAAACTGGTCTGGCATCGCGGGCACCAATTGACGACTCTTTTCCCCTGATAAATCCATTTCTTTTTGTAATAGTGCAGAAAAACCTCTTCCACTGCCTTTTGGTAGTCCTTGTCCATAGTAAAAGCCGTCCGCGACCAGTCGCAGGAACAGCCGATTTGTTTTAACTGGTCTAAAATTCTGTTGCCGTATTCTTCTTTCCATTGCCAGACCTTTCGGAGAAATTTTTCCCGGCCTAAATCGTGGCGAGTCAAACCCTGTTTTTTCAGCTCTTTCTCAACGACATTCTGGGTGGCGATGCCGGCATGATCGGTTCCCGGCAGCCAAAGGGTTTTATATCCTTGGAGACGTTTCCAACGGATTAAAATATCCTGAATGGTGGCATTGAGAGCGTGGCCCATATGGAGAGAGCCAGTAATATTGGGTGGAGGCAGGGCAATAACGTAAGTTTTTTTCTTTTTGTCGGGCCTGCCCGCCGAAGCTTTAGCGGAGGCGGGACTAAAAAATCCCGACTTTTCCCACTGTCGGTAAATTTTCGGTTCGGTTTCCTTAGGATTGTAGGCGGCGGAAGTTTTCTTGTCCATTAGTTCTTTATATCAAATAGCGCTGATTTAATCAACTAATTTTAAATTGGCGTTGGCGTTTATTTTTATCCAATTTCCTTCCTTTTTGTTTCTGAAACAAGCGGCGGCGGCAATCATGGCGGCGTTGTCGGCGCAAAATTCCGGCTCTGGCGCGTAAAAATCAATTTTCATTTCTTTTATTTTTTCTTTCATTTCTCGGCGCAACTTGCTGTTAGCCGCCACGCCGCCAGCAATCATTACTGATTTAACGTTATATTTCCTGGCCGCTTCGGCGGTCTTGCGGATTAAGACATCAATAACCGCTTGCTGGAAAGAAGCGGCCATATTATTAACATATTTTGGGGAAAGTTTCTTTTCTTTTTTGACTTGGTATAAAACGGCGGTCTTGAGGCCGGAAAAAGAAAAATCAAATTCGTTATCCGGTGAGCGGACACTGAGCATCGGCCGGGGCAATTCAAAGACGCTTTTATCGCCCAGTTTGGCTCTTTTTGAGATGACCGGGCCGCCCGGATAATCCAAGCCGAGCAGTTTGGCGACTTTATCAAAGGTCTCGCCGGCGGCGTCATCGCGTGTCTCGCCCAACAGTTGGTATTGGCCGCGTCCGGTCATTAGAATTAGCTGGGTATGTCCGCCAGAAACAATCAGGCAGAGCGCCGGCAGTTTTATTTTCGGATTTTTTATCCAATTGGCAAAAAGATGGCCTTCCAGATGATTGATGCCGACAATCGGTTTTTTAGCCGCGTAAGCCAGCGCTTTGGCGAAATTGGCTCCGACCAAAAGAGAAGGAATCAGTCCCGGACCGACCGTGACGGCGATTAAACCAAAGTCCGGCCGGCCCGCTTTTTCAAGCGCTTGCTCAAAAACCGGCCGGATATTTTTCAAGTGCGCCCGGGCGGCCAGGTTAGGCACGACTCCGCCATAGGGAGCATGAACCTTTATTTGCGAAGAAACCACCGACGACAAAATTCGGCATTTTTTTTCACTGCCGGAAACTAAAGCGACAGCGGTATCGTCGCAGGATGTCTCAATTCCTAAGATAATCATGATATACTACTGATCTAGTCCTATCATAGTTTAAAACTTGATATTTTTCAAATTTTAAGTAGAATAGAGACAACAATGGCCCCATCGTCTAGCGGTTAGGACGACGGCTTTTCAAGCCGTTAACCGGGGTTCAACTCCCCGTGGGGCTACTGGCGATTAAAAATAAATGAAAACAAAAATTATTTTCGGGTTTGTTGTTATCGTTCTTATTGCCGCCGGCATCTACTATTTTAATTTCCATAAAAAAGAACAGATGATTGGCGGGCAAAAAGACGAGCATGGCTGTCTGATTCCGGCCGGCTACAGCTGGTGCGAGGCCAGCCGGAAATGCCTGCGGACCTGGGAAGAATACTGCGCCGACGAAGCGCCTGAAGCGCCGGCGCGAATAAAAGAGATTTTAGCCGCCAAGTACGGCAAGGAAATTTCTCAAGTGGAGCTCAGGGTCAACCACCAGGACCAGAGCCATCTAACCGGTAGCGTCAGTTTTTTACCAGGCGGGCCGAGGGAAAGCGGGATGTTTTTGGCCACCAAGGTTAATGGCGAATGGCAGCTACTTTATGACGGCAATGGTTCGGTTGACTGCGAAGGGCTGAAGGGTTACAATTTTCCGCCGGAAATGCTGGAAGGATTTTGCGATTGACAAATTATTGTTTTTATGATATTGTTATTTTAGTTAAAATGACGCTGTTGTCATTCTGAGCCGTTAGGCGAAGAATCTTTAAAAAGGGAGGGAGTTTTTATGGTGGAAATCTATCGTAACGGTGATGTGATCAGGGTGCGGGGAGCCGAAAATGGCTCTCGGCGATTGCCGGAATTGACAGAAACCTTAGGACAGGCGATTGCCGAGTGTCCCGATGTGATACTTGATTGCCTGAGGCGGGAGTTGGCATCATTCCGGCAATGCCGCCGGAGCAACGGGCAAAGCGCTCCCAATAGCCGGCCCCACCGCCGGCGAAGGTAGTTTTTCGCGTCAGAAAAGGCGCGGGGGACCGGTCAAAAGGGCCGGTCTTTTTTTCTTGATTTGAGACCGTTTTTGGAGTAGGATTTTCGTATATGCCGGCGGAAGATAAATATTATCTCAAAATTGGAAAAGCGACAGATTTGAAAAGCCCGAAAGAACGACTTGCCTATCGGGCTTTTGAGATTCTGCCCGGGGCGCTGGCCTGGGGGACGCTTTTGGGCGTCATTTTTCTTTCTTGGGCCAAGCCGGTCTGGGTCGCTGTTTTCATTATCGCTTTTGATGTTTACTGGTTGTTAAAAACCGTTTATCTGTCTTTTCATTTGCGCTCCAGCTATTTCAAAATGAGGAAAAACATAGAAACCGACTGGCTGGAAAAGTTGAAAGAAATTACTGCCAAAAACTGGCAAGACATTTACCAGTTGATTGTTTTGCCAGTGTATAAAGAATTAGAGGAAGTGGTTGAGGAAAGCGTTAGGGCGATTATCAATTCGGATTATCCTAAAAACAAAATGATTGTCGTTTTAGCGATTGAGGAACGAGTTGGCCAACCGGGGCGGGCTCTGGCCGCTTCAATTGAGAAAAAATTCGGCGATAAATTCTTTCGCTTTTTAGTTGCGGCTCATCCAGATAAAATCGCCGGCGAACTGGCCGGCAAGGGGGCTAATGCGGCCTGGGCCGCCCGCCAGGCGAAAAAAGAAATCATTGACCCGCTCAAAATTCCCTACCAGAATATTATTGTTTCCTGTTTTGACATTGACACGGTCGTTTATCCGAAATATTTTTCTTGTTTGACTTATCATTATTTAACCAGCGATAATCCGACCAAAACCAGTTATCAGCCGGTTCCTCTCTATAATAATAATATCTGGCAGGCGCCGGCGATTTCGCGAGTAGTGGCGACTTCCGGCACCTTCTGGCAGATGGTCCAGCAACAGCGGCCGGAACGGCTATCCACCTTTTCTTCGCAGTCAATCAGTTTTCGGGCCTTGGTTGATGTCGGATTTTGGCAGACCAATATGGTCTCGGAGGATTCCCGGATTTTCTGGCAATGCCTGCTTTACTATGACGGCGATTACCAGACCGAACCGCTCTATTATCCGGTGTCAATGGATGCCAACTTGGCCTCGTCTTTTTTGAAAACGGTTTTTAATGTCTATTGCCAGCAGAAACGCTGGGGCTGGGGGGCGGAAAATATCCCCTATCTTTTATTCGGCTTTTTGAAAAACAAAAAAATTTCCCTCGGCCGGAAAATTCATTGGACTTTTGTCCAGCTGGAAGGATTTTGGTCCTGGGCGACCAACGCTTTGATTATCTTTTTGCTTGGCTGGCTGCCTTTGTATCTGGGCGGCGAAAAATTTAATGTCACCTTGCTGTCATACAATCTGCCTTTTATTACCCGGACATTAATGACCTTGGCTATGGTCGGATTGATCGGGTCGGCGATTTATTCCACCCTACTACTACCCCGGCGGCCGAAAAACTATGGCCTTATTCGCCACTTGTCTATGATTGTCCAGTGGGTTTTGGTTCCGTTCACGATTTTGGTTTTTGGCGCTATTCCCGGACTGGAAGCCCAGACCCGTCTGTTGCTGGGGAAATACATGGGCTTTTGGGCGACGCCGAAAGAGAAGACGATTGGTAAATGAAAAAAGGGCAGAGAAATTTCCTGCCCTTTAATGGAGCTGGTCGCACAAGCTATACTCGTGCTCGTGCGGACGATTCCCGGCCGAAGTTTCTGCCGGTAATCTCCCTCCATTTTTTTTGAAACTTTTTACAGGGAGCGCAAACCTCTGTTTCCGGCCGGAGTTGAAGCCGGGCGAGAGGGATTTGTTCCTCGCAATCCTTGCAAATTCCATAAGAGTCATCCGCGATTTTCTTCCGGGCTGCCTCGATTTTTTCAAGGCAGCGCAGA
>PFWG01000061.1:26543-26945 GCA_002791035.1 Candidatus Portnoybacteria bacterium CG_4_9_14_3_um_filter_43_11
CAAAGTCGTTCCGGCATCGGTCAACGAGGTCGCCTTTATTGGGCGAATCGCAGCCGAATTTTAAGTTCTGCCGGAAGGCGAAGAAGTCTCGCCGCCTTTCCATCTCCAGTTCCTCCTCTCTTTTACTGAGAAGGGCGCTTGCCTCTTTCTGGCTAATGCCGGAATGTTTCCATGCCATACTCCCTCCTTTTTTTAAAAAACAAAAAGTTTTAAGAGAACTCCATCTTTGCCTATTTTAGGTCTATAACCTTCATTGCTTTTTGTCAAGTCATTCCGGTAATGTGCACAGACATCTGGCGGTTTTTCACCCCAGCCGGTAGGCTGGGAATATGTGTATCAACATGCCTAAAACCATCCAAGAAGAACGACTAAGATGGATACTGCCCATCTATCGCAAAGAGA
>PFWG01000061.1:26967-32633 GCA_002791035.1 Candidatus Portnoybacteria bacterium CG_4_9_14_3_um_filter_43_11
GGTCTGTCCTCATTCAACCAGAAGCTTGGAAAGATGGTTGGCCGCCTATCGCGAACGCGGAGAAGAAGGATTGATTCCTCAGTCAACCTGTCCCAAGACTAGTCCGAACGAGACGCCTATTCGCCTCAAAGAAAGAGTCATTGAATTAAGGAAAGAAACCAAACTATGCGCTTTAAAGTTAAATTAGAAATTAGAAAAAGAAAATATTGATATTAGAGTCAGGACTATTGGCAAAATTATTAAAAAAGAAGGATTGACCAGAAAGTATCGGATTAAGAAGATTAAATACAAATATGTAAAGATTCCTTTAACGGCCGGTGAATTGGTTGAGATAGACATTAAGTGGGTGCCCGGGAGAATAGCGGGAATGCGGTATTACCAGTTTACCGCCATTGATTGCGCCACCAGATGGAGATATTTGAAAATCTACGAGGGGCAATACAATATCAACGCTGTTTCATTTCTGAAAGAGTTGCTTTCTGTCGCTCCATTTAGAATTCGAGCGATTAAAACCGACAATGGAGGATGCTTTACCAATAGATATACCGGCTATCTTAAAAGCTCCGATCCGATTAATCCAAGGCTGCATCCGCTTGATATCTTTTGCGGAAGATTGAATATCATTCACTACCTAATTGACCCAGGCAAACCGGCTCAGAACGGCAAAGTGGAAAGAAGCCACCGGACAGACCAGGAAATGTTCTACGACCAAAACATATTTAAAACAATACGGGAATTAAAAGCCAAGATTAAAATTTGGAACGAACAATACAACAATTTAGAGCACTGCGGATTAAATGGAAAAACTCCCAATGAAATGTTAAAATTAATTAATCGTTAGACCGACAAATGTGTGTGCCTAATTCATTCCAGGTGGATAATTTTTTGGAGGTTTACGGGATTTTGGCAAAGGTATAAAATAAGAGAGATGAAATTTAAGGTTAAATATACTAAATTAGGTAATCAATTTTTTTTCATTTCCAATCTTACCGAGTGGCATTTTTCATGCCGGAAATCATATAACCGAAAATGGATAGAGGAGACCGGACCATTAAATTATCAAGAAAAAGAAGCATTAAGAGAATTCAGCAGGATAATGAGAAAGTATACATTTAGACAAAAAAATAAAGTGGATGTTTATTTAGGCATCCCCTTTATTACCTTTTCTAATATTTTAGTTTGGAAGAAGATTATAAAGTGGGTGAATAAAAAAGAGTATCCAAGAATAAAAGAAATTTTCGCTATTTTTTCGCCCCGGTTTGAAAAAATTTGGCAGTCTAACTATAAAAGATTAAATGAGATAAAATCAAAATTAAAGAGGGAATTGGGCAAGGAGAAAAATATCGAAATTTTAAAAATATTTTCAACCTTGTTTAACAACAAAGAGTTATTAAATAAAGACATAGAGATTTATCTTTTATTATCGCCCCAAAAAGAATGGATGGGGGGAGGAGCAAATATTGGACCAAAGTCAATTACGCTTGAGTGTTCGGATATCAAAGGAAATAACTTAAGTAGATCTTTACTAATAATTTTTCATGAAATCGCTCATTTATTTGAGCAAAAAGGATTTAATCTGCTACTTAAGAGATATATTAATAATCTAAACAAAGAAGAAAAGGAAAGAATCAAAAAAAGTAAAGTTTATCAAGAGGTGAAAGATACTAAAATTATTATCAACGAGATGACTGCTAGTTCACTTCTTCCGGAGGGATATCTTTCTAAAAGATTGACTGGGAAGAAAATTCTTAAATCGCCGGTAAAAAAACAAAGGACATTTAAAGGTTTAAGGCACTACGCTGCTTACTGTCTTTATCCCTTAATCAAAGAATATGTTGAACAACAGAAACCATTTGATGATATTTTTATTCAAAAAACTTTTCAATTATTTAAAAAATTTGAAGGTCTGTAAAAATAAAGAGCGGATTGAATTGTTAATTTCCAACCCGCTCTCCTGGTACAGGTTTTCTAAAGTGGCAGAATTTTGTAATACTTTAAACTGTCTGATATATGTTGATAAACTTCCTTCATGCCTTCGCAAAAGTAATTTTTAGGTAGTTCTTGCGATCTTGAACAATAATCCCTTGTACATCCGCCGCGGCATATTTTATACCATTGACAATCAAGGCAACTTATTCTTAATCGTTGGATTTTTCTTCTATATTCTTTATAAATCTCGGAAGAAAAAATATGGTTTAATCCCTGTCTTATATTTCCGAAACGGATATTCTTATTCTGCTCGTCGCCGTCACACGAAAAAATATCGCCGTTACACTCAATTGTTGGATATTTCTGGCATTCCGATTTGAATCTACAACTGCGATATTTTCCTCCTATTAACGCGTGGACAACGCTCTTAATCTGCCTGATTTCTATTTTGGGGTCGTCTTTCTTAAGCCATAAGTCAAAGATCCTATTTATAAAATTGCCATAATCTGTCGGCTTGGCGACTATTCCCGTAGGAAGTCCAGAGATATCATCTTTAATCATTGCAGGGTTGAAAACTAAATTTTTTAATTCCGAGTCGATGAAAAATTCAAACATTTCTTGAGGGAATATAACATTTGCCGAATTAATTACTGCAATTATGCCGGGAATGATACCATTTTGTCTCAGAATTTGTATACCCTGCCAAGTAGCGTCAAACGAGCCGTCGCTGTCAGGATACTTTCTGAAGGTATTATGTAAGTTCTTTGGTCCGTCCAAACTTATCCCTACTCCGAACTGATTGCTGTGGAAGAATTTTGCCCATTCCTCATTAATCAGAGTGCCGTTTGTTTGTATTTTATTTACGATATTCTGGCCGTTTTTTCTGTATTTGTTCTGAAATTCAATTATTTTCTCAAAAAACTTAAGTCCCGCCAGCAGTGGTTCTCCGCCATGCCAAATAAATTGAGCGCAGATAGGGCTATAATCACAGCCTTCTTTTATCAGCGTTTCTAGCGTGCCACAACTCATTAATCGGTTGCTATTTTGGTTCCATCGGTGATAAAAACAATAATCACACTTCAAGTTACAATCAATTGAGACGATCTTTGCTATTAAAATCATTCTTATCCTCCATAATTATTGATACCCAGCAGAGGTTACTCTGCTGGGTATTTTAATTCGTTCTTTATACGGACTGGCTCCAGACGTCATAACTTTTGTCTCCCCAGTCGGTGTGATCGCTCCATCCGTCTTCTTGTCGATGATTTTTCACCTCTTTTAGCGCTTGTAAAAAAACTTCCGGAATTATTTCATTTTCAGTGTTTTCTTCCATCTTTACGACTCCTTTTATTATGTTGGTTTTGAATCTAAGGAACTGGTTAGGTTATTAATAGAGTATATTTTATCCAAATGAGTAAGTCAATAATTTAGATCGGCGACAAAAGTCATTCCAGGTGGATAATCTTTTGGAAACTAGTCAGGTATTTTTCCATTTCCGGGTTAATCAAATTATTATCCAAAACAAATCTGGCCGCCCGGCGGGATTTTTTAAGCAGTTCAATGTCTTTTAACGAAGCCATGGCCAAGTCGGGCAGGCCCCATTGACGCTGGCCGATAAAGTCGCCCGGACCCCTGATAGCTAAGTCCCTTTCTGCTAGTTCAAATCCGTTTTTGGCGGTCAAAAGCGCTTTCAGGCGCTGATTGGTTTTTCCGGCGCTAGATTCGGCGAAGAGAAAACAATAGGCCTGGTTTTTATCCCGGCCGATACGGCCGCGGAATTGGTGTAGCTGCGCCAAACCAAAGCGGTCGGCGCCTTCAATCAGCATGACGGTAGCATTAGGGATATCCACGCCAACCTCAACCACCGAAGTAGAAACCAGGATATCGGTTTTTCTCTTTTTGAACTCGGCCATGATTTTTTCCTTTTCCTTCGGCTTCATCTTGCCGTGAAGCATTGAGATTTTCAAGTCGGGGAAAATGTCTTGTTTAAGTTTTTCGTATTCTTTTATGACGGACCTTAATTCAATCGCTCCATTTCTGGCGGCCAGTTTTTCTGATTCTTCAATCAGCGGGCAGATAACAAAGGCCTGCTTTTTTTGTCTGATTTGTTGGCTGACAAAATCGTACGCTTTTTGCCGCTGGTTAGGCGCGACTATTTGAGTGATTATTTTTTTCCGGCCCTTAGGCAGTTCCTTAATGATAGAGATATCAAGGTCGCCGTAGACGGTCAGGGCTAAAGTCCGGGGGATGGGCGTGGCGCTCAAAGAGAGAAGATGGGGCGTGGTCTTAAGGCCGTCGGGAATCTGGTGGATTCGGCGCTGAAGAGCGGCTCTTTGGATGACGCCAAAACGGTGTTGTTCGTCAACAATGGCTAAAGTTAGGTTTTTAAAAAACAGGTCTTTTTGAATCAAGGCGTGAGTGCCGATAACAAGATTAATTTTGCCGTTGCGGACATCTTTCTTGATTTTGGGTTTGGTTGTCTTAGCTTCTTTTTTTAAAAAGGTCTTGGCGGTTGAGCCGGTCAAAAGGGCGATTTTTATCCCATAGCCCTTAAGGAATTTTTTGCCGGTTTCAAAATGCTGTTTAGCTAAAATCTCGGTCGGCGCCATCAGAGCGACCTGCTCGCCGTTCTTAACTGTCGCCAAAGCGGCCATCAGCCCGACGATGGTTTTACCCGAACCGACATCGCCGTCAATCAGACGGTTCATCGGCTGGGGCTTTTCCAGGTCTTGAAAAATCTCCCAGGCGGCGATTTTCTGGTCCTTAGTTAATTTAAAGGGCAACCTGGCGACAAATGATTTGATTAGTTTTTGGTCAAAGGGAATAGCGATTGATTTTTCTTTGGCAAATTCTTTTTTCTGTTTAAGAGTGGTCAGCTGTGTCAGGAAAAGTTCGTTGAAGGAAAGGCGGGCGCGGGCCTGGCCGGCTTGTATCAGGTTAGCCGGAAAATGCGCTTGACTGATTGCCTGGCCGAAATCCATCAGTTGGAATTCTTTTTTAATTCGGTCGGGCAAAAATTCTTTGGTTTGTCCGGCCAAATAGAGAATTGGTTTGACGATATACCTGATATAGCGGGAAGTCAGGCCGGCGGTCTCATGATAGACCGGAACGAACCGGCCAGTATGGGTGGTCTCGGCTTTATTTATCACTTCGTGGGCCGGATTGGAAAAACAAAGCGTCTTTTTGCGGAAAATCAATTTGCCGGAAAGATTGACGATTTTCCCTTTTTTGAGCGTCTCGGCCAGATAGGGCTGGTTGAACCAGACGGATTTAATTGTCCCGCCTTGGTCTTTGATTAGAGCTTCGGTCAAAATCATCCGCCGAGCGGGGTAAACCATCCGGCGCCGGAAAAAGCGGGTGTTTTTGATTTCAATGATTTCTCCCCTAACCGTGGCGGTCTGGCCTTCTTTTAATTGGCTGATGGGGATGGTCTGGGAAAAATCGTCGTAGCGGTGAGGAAAATGAAAAAATAGGTCCCGGACCGTGTCAATCTTCAAATGATGAAGCTTTTTCAGATACTTGGGACCTATTCTTTTTACCTGTTCAATTTTTGAATCAAGAGTTAGCATTGAGCGCTTTGTTTGAAAATGCGCGGACACACTTCATTAACTTTACCCAAAATTCCTGACCTTGAATATAGTGCCGCACCCGCAGGCGCGGCACCCCACCCTAAGTCCGCTTTTGACGGATGAGCGGGCAAAAATTTTCCCCTTCAAACTTCCCCAATTTTTACCTGC
>PFWG01000033.1:0-292 GCA_002791035.1 Candidatus Portnoybacteria bacterium CG_4_9_14_3_um_filter_43_11
AAGGGGTCGCGCTCAATACATATGGAAAAGGCGGTCAAAGAAATTATGGCTGAACCGGGGAAAGCTGATGAATTACTGGTTAAAAACGGCTTTTAGTGGACAGAACCGCAGAATTGTGTTTAAAATATAAATAGAGAGCGCTTTCGGCCCCATCGTCTAGCGGTTAGGACGCCAGGTTCTCAGCCTGGTAACCGGGGTTCGATTCCCCGTGGGGCTACTGGAAAGGGGGTGAGAATAATGAAAGAAAAATTGATTGGCAAAATTACTCACTACTTCACCAATATCGGAGTGG
>PFWG01000033.1:315-1740 GCA_002791035.1 Candidatus Portnoybacteria bacterium CG_4_9_14_3_um_filter_43_11
GGCCTAAAAGCGGGCGACAAAATTCATATCAAGGGCGCGACGAACGATTTTGAGCAGGCAGTCGATTCAATGCAGGTTGAGCATGAAAACGTTGACAAAGCCAAAAAGGGAGAATCAGTCGGACTGAAAGTTAAGCAACCCGTCCGTGAAGGCGACGAAGTTTTTAAAATTGAATAAAAGGGTCTCTACCCAAAAGAGATATGGTTTATGAAAAGAAAAAAGCCAGGGCCTTGGCACTTTTGTCGGGTGGCTTGGATTCTATTTTAGCAATCAGAATTTTACAAGTTCAGGGAATTAAAATAACTGGCTTGACTTTTGTCAGTTATTTTTTTAATTCAAAAGCGGCCGAAAAAGCGGCTAAAGGACTAAAAATTAAATTAAAAATTACGGATTTTTCAGACGAGCACTTGGGAATTGTCAAAAGACCTTGTTATGGATACGGCCGAGCGGTTAATCCGTGCATTGATTGCCACCTTTTAATGCTTAAAAAAGCCGGAGAGATAATGGCCAAAGACGGCTACGACTTTGTCGCCACCGGTGAAGTTTTGGGCGAACGACCAATGTCACAAAACAAGTCGGCGCTTCAGTTGATTGAAAAAGAGTCCGGTCTAAAAGGATATTTATTAAGGCCGTTATCGGCTAAACTGCTCGAGCCGACCGTAGTTGAAAAAAGCGGCTTGGTTGACCGAGAAAAACTTTTGGATATTTCCGGCCGCAGCCGAAAAAGGCAAATGGAATTAGCCCGAGAATGGGGGATTAGGGATTATCCGACGCCGGCCGGCGGTTGCCTTTTGACTGATATCCAATTTGGCGGACGATTTAAGGATATGGCGGGAAAATGGTCGGACTTTGGCGGTAATGACGCCCGGCTATTAAAATTCGGCCGACATTTTTGGGAGAAAGATGATTTAATCGTCGTCGGGAGAAATAAAGAGGAAAACGAAGAAATTAAAAAACTTTCCTTCAAAGACGATGTTTTAATAGAGCCAAAGGAATTTCCCGGCCCGACAATTTTAGTCAGGGGGAAAAATAAGATTTCGGAAAAAAGTTTGCTCAAGGCGAAAGAACTAATGTTTAAATATTCGCCGAAAGCGAGAATAAAGTAATGCCTTATTTTTCGTACGCTCAAATACACCTCGGACCGATTACCCTTTATACCTGGGGATTATTTATTGGCCTGGCGTTTCTGGCCGGCTACGGGTATTTTTTTAAAGAAGCCAAAAAGCAGGGAATGGAAGAGAATAAAATTTTGGGACTGGCTTTGACGCTTTTTTTTGGCGCCATTATCGGCTCGCGGCTAGGATATGTCGCGCAATTTCCGGCGCGGTATTTTTCCAGCCCCGGCGAGATTTTTGAATTTACCGCCGGCGGACTGACATTTTACGGCGGGCTTTTAGGAGCCGTAATTTTCGGCTGGCTGTATCT
>PFWG01000033.1:1768-6286 GCA_002791035.1 Candidatus Portnoybacteria bacterium CG_4_9_14_3_um_filter_43_11
CCCCAAGGGGGCAAGTTAGACCTTTTAAAAACCGCCGATCTGCTGGCGCCGGCCGCCGCCATCGGGATTTTTATCGGTCGCATCGGTTGTTTTCTGATTAACGACCATCAGGGCGCGCCAGCCAATCTGCTCTGGGCGATACGTTGGCTAGACGGAATCTCCCGCCATCCGGTGGCGTTGTATTTGTCTTTGAACGGGCTAATGCTGTTTCTGATTCTTCTATTTTTGAAATCAAGACTGAAAAGACCGGGCCATTTAGCTTTTATCTTTCTGACTTATTACGCCGCCAGCCGGTTTTTGCTTGATTTTACCCGCGCCAGCGGCACAGCCCTGTCCGACCCGCATTATTTGAATTTGACCTTCAGCCAGTGGGCGAGTTTAGCTATTTTAATTGCTATCCTATTTCATCTTAAAAAAAGAAGGCAGGTTTAGTCCTGCCAAAGGCGGGTAGGCGTTTAGTAGGCGGAGCTGACAAAAAAATCGCTAAGCAAGCGGTTTTTTAGTATAATAGGATGTAGGCAGAAAGAAGGGTTTAAAATGGAAATTAAAACATCAAAATTTGTCAAAGGCATTATTGGAACAGACAAGATATTAGAAGACGGGAAACCGCAAATAGTCTTTATCGGCAGGTCTAATGTCGGCAAGTCAAGCGTTATCAATTCACTGGCTAAGAGAAACAATCTAGTAAAGTCAGGGTCTAGGCCTGGAAAAACCCAACAGATTAATTTCTTTTTAATTAACGAAAAAGTATATTTTGTTGATCTGCCCGGTTATGGTTTTATTACCGCGTCTCTTGAACGAAAAGAGAAAATTAGGAAAATGATTCTTTGGTATCTGTTTTATTCTGAAGTTAAATTTAAAAAAGTAGTCCTGATTATTGATGCTTTGACTGGGCCGAGCGAATTTGATAAAGAAATATTGGGCTTATTGAATAAAAACGAATACCCAATTATCTTAGTAGCCAATAAAATTGACAAATTGAAAAAAAATAAACTAACTGGCCGGTTAAAAGTTCTTCAAGAAGAAACTGGCCATAATGAAATTATTCTTTATTCAGCTAAAACTAAAAAGGGCCGAGATGAACTTTTGGCCAAAATTTTTATTGGTAGGTAGGGTTCCGATAGAAACCGCTTAACCACGAGGCGGTTTTTTGTTTTCAACAGAGCGGGGTTTTGGGGTTTGTCTGTTTCTGTTATAATAAAAAGATGGACAAGAAATGGCACAGTTTGCCGGCGACAGAGGTATTTAGGGAATTGGATTCCGGCGTTGACGGAATCAGCCAAAAAGCCGCCGATGAGCGGCTGAAAAAATTTGGCCCGAACCGGATTCCCGAGGACAGGCCGGCCTCAAAAGCAAGGATATTTTTAGAGCAACTCAAAAGTCCCCTGGTTTATGTTTTAGTCATTGCCGGCGGGATAACTCTTTTTCTCGGAGAATATTCCGATACAGTTATTATTTTCGGCGCCGTTGTTTTGAATACTATTGTCGGCTATTTTCAGGACGCCAAAGCCAACCGCGCTTTAAGCAAATTAAAAAAGGTTTTGCAGGCGAAAATAATTGTTTTTCGGAATGGCAATAAAAAAGAAGTTTTACAGAGCGAGGTTGTCCCGGGCGACGCCGTTTTTTTGCGAACAGGAGGAAAGGTTCCGGCTGACGGCCGGATTATTGAGGCGCACAACTTGAAAATTAACGAGTCGTCTTTAACTGGGGAATGGCTGGCTTCTGACAAAAAAACCAAGATACTGCCTGAGGAAACGGCTTTAGCGGACAGGGACAACATCGCTTTTATGGGAACGGCGGTGGAAAGCGGCTGGGGCAAGGCCGTCGTTTTTAATACCGGCGCCAAAACGGAAATCGGACGGCTGGCCGAAACCATTAAAAAGGCAGAAGAAAGAAAGACGCCGCACCAGAGAAAACTGTCTCGTTTCAGCCAGATTATCGGGTTAGTTATTGTTATTATCTCATCGGCGATTTTTATACAAGGGATGCTGACTGGAGAAAGATTTATTGAAATATTTGCCACCTCCATCGCTATCGCGGTGGCGGCGATTCCGGAGGGCTTGCCAATGGCGATGACAGTGATTTTAGCGCTGGGCATGCAAAGGATTCTAAAAAAGAAAGGGCTGGTCAGAAAATTGGCTTCGGCCGAGACATTAGGAAGCGCTTCAGTGATTTTAACCGACAAAACCGGCACGCTGACTGAAGCCAAAATGGAAGTCGCCGGCGTCTATGCCGGCGGCAAAGAACTGCTTGGCAACGGTTCCGGCTTTGCCAAAAAGATTGACCGAAAGAGCAACGAGTCGTATGTCAGGGCGCTTAGAATCGCGACTATGTGCAGCGAGGCCTTTATTGAAAATCTGGACGAACCGGCTAAAAGACGGATTATTCGCGGCCGGCCGACCGAAAAAGCGCTTCTTTTGGCCGGCGTTCAGGCCGGGTTTTCCCCCAAAGAATTATCAAAGGAAGAGCCACTCTTAGACCAGCTGCTTTTTGATCCGACTTATAAGTACTCAATGAGTTTGCGCCGGGCAAAAGGCCTGCCCGACGGTTCGCCCCGATTCGGCGAAACGGGCAAGGCGGGCGAGAATGTTTTGTACGTTCTCGGCTTGCCAGAAATCATTTTATCCGCCTCAACGCGCGTTGACAACGATGGCGACTGCCGCAAGTTGCTTTTGGCCGATTACCAAGAAATTAAAGATAAAATAGACGAGGTGACCGGCGACGGATTAAGAGCGATTGCGGTTGGGTATAAAATTGTTCGGGGGGACAAAATTACTCAAGGAGGAAGCAACGGAAAATTGAGCGGCTTGGTTTTTGTCGGGTTTTTCTCCATACACGACCCGATTAGAAACGGGGCAAAAGAAATGATTGACACTTGCCGTCGGGCGGGAATGAGGCTGATTATCGTTACCGGCGACCATAAATTAACCGCTAAAGCGGTGGCTTCAAAACTTGGGTTCAAAACCGAAAAAAACAATATCTTAGAAGGGAAGGACTTGGAGAATATGACCGAAGAAGAATTTAACCGGAAGTTGGAAGATATTGAGGTTTTCGCCCGGGTGGAACCGGCGCAAAAATTAAAGATAGTCCAGGCCTGGCAAAGGAAAGGAGAGGTGGTTGCTATGACCGGCGATGGCATCAACGACGCTCCGGCCATAAAACAGGCCGATATCGGCGTGGCGCTCGGCTCGGGCACCGATGTGGCCAAGGAAGTTTCCGATTTGGTCCTTCTAACCGATAATTTTAAAGTCATCGTGGCGGCGGTGGAAGCCGGCCGGACGATTATTGATAATATCAGAAAAGTTATCGTTTATCTTCTTTCAGACAGTTTTACCGAGGTTATTTTAGTTAGCGCCAGTTTGTTTTTTGGCTGGCCGCTGCCGATTTTGGCCGGCCAGATTTTGTGGGTCAATCTGATAGAGGACGGGCCGATGAGTATTTCTTTAGGTTTTGAGAAAAAAGAAAAAGACATTATGAAGCAAAAACCAAAGGATTACTCTTCCTCGCTCTTTACCGGAGAGATGAGGGTCTTGATTTTTATTATCGGCATTATCACCGATTTATTTTTGCTCGGGCTGTTTTTCTGGTTGTTAAAGTATTCCGGCTATGGCATCGCTCATATCCGGACGGTAGTTTTTGCCGGCCTGACAATTGATTCTCTTTTCTATATTTTTTCCTGCAAAAGTTTAAGAAGAAGCGTCTGGCAAATAAAATTCTTTTCCAATAAATTTTTGCTGGCTTTTTGGGTCCTGGGCGCCGGGATGCTTTTACTGGCGATTTATCTACCTTTTCTGCGGGAAATCTTGAAGACCGCGCCGCTTACTTTGTTTGATTGGCAATTAGTTTTAGGGCTTGGATTTGCTCATATTTTTCTTATTGAACTGACTAAATATTATTTTATTACGCGGTCAGCCGCTAAATACTATTCTATATGATAACGCATATTTTTGTTTTTGTTCTCTCGTTTTCTATTTTAATTTATTCCAGCAAGTGGTTGGTCAAGTCGTTGGCGAGGGTTGCTCGCCTGTTGGGCTGGAAAGAATTTGTCGTGGCGTTTTTCACTATGGCTTTGGCTAGTTCAATTCCAAACTTATCGGTTGGAATCAGTTCAGCTCTGCATAATATTCCTTCTTTGGCTTTTGGCGAAATTGTCGGAAACAATATTATTGATTTGACTCTGGCGGTGGCGCTGGCGGTAGTTATTTCAAAAAGGGGCTTAAGATTGCCCAGCCAGACGGTCCAAACCAGCGGGCTTTTTACCATTTTTGTGGCGGTTTTGCCGCCACTGATGGCTTTTGACGGCGGGATTGGCCGGGGCGACGGAACGATACTGATTTTGGTTTTTCTTATTTATATTTTTTGGCTTTTTAGCAAAAAGGACCGCTTTAGCAAAATTTATAACCGCGGCGCCAAGAAATTTCGGCTGAAAAAGTTTTTCAAAAATCTTTTCATCATGCTAGCGGCGGTTTTCCTGCTAATAGCGGCGGCGGAAGGCATTGTCCGGTCGGCGACATATTT
>PFWG01000066.1 GCA_002791035.1 Candidatus Portnoybacteria bacterium CG_4_9_14_3_um_filter_43_11
AACAGAATTTTTAGCCGAAATCACTACCTTGTTGGGAGGTTATTGCGCGGAAAAATTAAAGTTTAATGAAATTACTACAGGTGCGGCTAACGACTTGGGGAAAGCTTCAGAATTAGCCAGAAAATTAGTTAAAGAATATGGAATGTCTGCTTTGGGCCCGGTTTCCTTTGGAGAGAAACAAGAACTGGTCTTTTTAGGAAAAGAGATTTCTGAACAGAGAAATTACTCTGAAGAAATTGCGGCTAAAATTGACAAAGAGGTTTCCAAATTTATAGAGTACGCCGAAAAAGAAGCCGGCCGGATTTTACAAAAAGAAAAAAGAACTTTGGATAAAATCGCAAAAACCCTAATTGAAAAAGAAACCATTGAAAAAGAGGAGTTTGAGGAACTAATTCACCCCGGCAAAGCTGAAAAACCAAAAAGCCTATCTAAGGTTAAAAAGTCCGTCAGGGTAAAAATTAAGCGCGTGTAGCTCAGCGGTTAGAGCATCAAACTTATAATTTGGGGGTCGGTGGTTCGAGTCCACCCACGCGCATTGGGCACTTGGCGCAGTGGTTAGCGCGCTGCTTCGACATAGCAGAGGTCGTGGGTTCAAATCCCTCAGTGCCCACAATGGAATTTAATATTATTTACCAAGACCCAAATATTTTAGTTATTGACAAACCAGCCGGACTTGTAGTTTTTTCAGAAGGGCAAGTTAAAAAAAATACTTTAATTGATTATCTTTTAGAAAAATTTCCTGATTTAGAAAATGTCGGGCAAGCACCAAGATACGGTATAATTCACCGTTTAGACAAAGACACTTCTGGAATTTTATTGATAGCCAAGAATAATAAAGCCTTAACTTTTTTCCAAAATCAATTTAAAGAAGGGAGAGTATTTAAAAAATATTTAGCTTTGGTGGTTGGAAATCTTAAGAATACAGGAGGTACAATTGAAACCCTAATCGGTCGTTCTCCTAAAGACCGGAGAAAACAAAAAATTTATCTTCCAGAAGAGCCAGAGTCTGACAAAAAAAGAAAAGCGGTTACCGAATACAAAATACTTGAAAATTTTAAAAATTTTAGTTTAATAGAAGTCGTACCGAAAACCGGCAGAAAACACCAAATCAGGGCTCACTTAGCCTACCTTGGATACCCGATCGCCGGAGATAAATTATACGGATTTAAAAGGCAGATTTTACCAA
>PFWG01000052.1:0-667 GCA_002791035.1 Candidatus Portnoybacteria bacterium CG_4_9_14_3_um_filter_43_11
ATATTCCGGTCTTTCACGACGACCAGCATGGCACCGCCATTGTCGTTTTGGCGGCTTTAATCAATGCTCTCAAAGTGGTTAAAAAGAAAATTGGCCAGGTTAAAATCTTGGTTAACGGCGCCGGCGCCGCCGGCATCGCCGTCACCAAACTGCTCTTGGCCTACGGCGCCAAAAACATCGTTTTAATTGACAGCGTCGGAACGATTTACCAAGGAAGAGAGGGACTAAACCCGTATAAAAAAGAAATCGCGCGATTAACTAATAAGAATAAATTAAGGGGAAGGATTGAACATGTGATTGAGGGAACTGATGTCTTTATCGGCATCTCGGTCGCCAATGTTTTAAAAAGGAATTGGGCAAAAATGATGGCCAAGGACTCAATAATTTTCGCTCTGGCCAATCCGAATCCGGAGATTATCCCGGCTGACGCCAAAAAAGCCGGCGCTCGAATCATCGCCACCGGCCGAAGCGATTATCCGAATCAAATTAATAATGTTCTGGCTTTTCCGGGCGTTTTCCGCGGACTGCTGGATTCCAGAGTCAAAAGAGTTACCAATGAAATGAAAATCGCCGCCGCCGAGGGGCTGGCCGCTTTTGTCAAAAAGCCAACCGCGAATAAAATTATTCCCGGCCCTTTTGAAAAAGGAGTGGCGGGAAAAATCGCCCA
>PFWG01000052.1:738-5954 GCA_002791035.1 Candidatus Portnoybacteria bacterium CG_4_9_14_3_um_filter_43_11
GTCAGCCGCCATTTACGCCAAAAGATACGGGCTGAAATATATCATTATCGGCAAACTGCCCGGCGGCGCGGTCCACGAAGGGCACAAGGTGGACAACTATTTAGGTTTCAAATCCATCAAAGGGCCGGATTTGGCCAAGGAGTTTATCGCCCACGCGCCGGATAAAATCATTGAAGAAGAAGTCAAATCCATCTGCCGCCAAGACAAGTTATTTGAAGTTAAAACCGAAAAAAGCGTCTATCAGGGACAAACTCTGATTTTGGCCCTGGGAATGAAATCCAGAAAACTCGGCTTTAAAAACGAAGAAAAGTTTTTAGGCAAAGGAATCGCCTACTATACTCCGACCGACTTGGTTGAGTTGAAAGGCAAAACCTTGGCGGTAGTCGGAGGAGGAGACAGCGCTTTGTGCGCTGCTCTTAAGGTCGCTGGCTCGGCCAAAAGGGTCTATCTTATTCACCGTCGGAACGAATTTCGCGGCGCGCCAGCCCTAATTGACCAGATTAAAGCCAAGAAAAACATTGAATTGGTCTTAAACGCCCAGCCAGAAGAAGCCAAGGGCGACGGCAAACTGACCAGCATCGTTTTAAACACCGGCCGGGAACTGGAAATAGACCAGGTGTTTTTAGAAGTCGGCGGAGTACCAAATGTCTATTTATGCGGCGAACTGAGCGTTGAAATGGATAATAATTTTATTAAAGTGGACAAGCGCCAACAAACTAACGCACCGGGGGTATTCGCCGCCGGCGACATGACCGATAATCCATTAAAGCAGATTGTCACCGCTGCCGCCGAAGGCGCCGTCGCCGCCACCGGCGCTTACGGTTATTTAAAAAACATCGGCTAACATTGACAGATAAATTGAGGGTGGTAAGATTGGACTATACCGATTGATTGAGAATTTGTCCGTTTGGCCACGGGCATTTTTTTCAGGTGTAAAATACAAAAAAAATATGGAAATAAAATCGTTTTTATCCGCCATTGAACAAATCTGCGAGGAAAAGGGCATCGCCCGGGAAAAAGTCGTTGAGACCATCGAAATGGCTTTGGCGGCCGCCTATAAAAAAGAATATGGGCACAAGGGCCAAAATATCCGGGTCAAGTTTGACTTTGAAGTCGGCAAAATGAAGGTCTTTCAAATTAAGACTGTTGTCGACGAATCAATATTGAAAGAAGAAACAGCAGAGGAAGAAAAAGAGGCCCCGACACAAGGTCGGGATCCCAACTTTGAAGACGTCGGAAAAGAAGAGGAAAGAAAAATCCGATTCAACCAAGACCGGCACATTATGATTAAGGAGGTTAAAAAACTGGCCAAGTCAAAAACCAAAAACGCGCCTAAAATCAAAAAAAACGTCGCCACTGGCGACGAGATAGAATTTCCTTTGGAGGCCAAGCAAGATTTTGGCCGCATCGCCGCCCAAACCGCCAAGCAGGTCATTATTCAGCGGATCCGCGAAGCAGAAAGAGAATCGATCTATGACGAATACAAAGACCGCCAAGGCGAAATTGTCGGCGGAATTGTTCAGCGAATAGAAAACAACACTCTCTTTATTGACATCGGCAAGACCACGGGCATCCTTTTCCCGGAAGAGCAAATTCCTAACGAACGCTACAAAATCGGCCAGCGGCTAAAACTATACATCTTGGAAGTCCAAAAGGACACCCGTGGCCCCAATATCATCCTTTCCCGGGCTTACCCGAAAATAGTCAGTCAGTTGTTTGCTTTGGAGGTGCCGGAGATTTCCGCCGGCACGGTGGAAATAAAGGCCATTGCCCGAGAAGCCGGTTCGCGCTCCAAAATCGCCGTTTCAAGCAAGGAAGAAAGAGTTGATCCTATCGGCTCTATGATTGGCCAAAGGGGAACGAGAGTTCAGGCGGTGATCAATGAACTGTCCGGCGAGAAGATTGATATCATTGAATGGTCGGAAACCACGACCAAATTTATCACCAACGCCCTTTCGCCAGCCAAGGTTATTGATGTTCAGCTCGACCAAAAGAAAAAAGAAGCCAAAGTCATCGTGCCGGAAGACCAACTCTCTCTCGCTATTGGCGCTAAAGGACAAAATGTCCGTCTAGCGGCGAAACTGACCGGCTGGAAAATTGATATTGAAGCCAAGAAAGAAAAAGAAGTCAAACCGGAAAAAGAAAAGAAAGGCCAAACCACAGATGAGAAAAAGAAAGTGAAAAAAACGAACAAATCCAACAGGAAAAAGGTTGTCAAAAAGAAAAAAACCGAAGAAGAAACCCAAGAAAAACCGAAGAAGAAATCAAAAGGCAAAAGCAAAAAACCGAAAGAAAAAACGGAATAACAAGGGATTTAAAAAGAGGCCCAACTCCGAACTGACGCGGAGGAAATTGACAGGGCTTCTTTTTTTTAGTAGGCTTTAGTTGTCAGTTAATTTAACTATAATTGTAAATTTGCCATTATTAACCCTTTGGATGAAATGACGGGAATAATCGCTAAAATTATAAATGTCTTTAGTCATAATCGGAGTTTTAGAATTGAACCGAGAATTTTTTTTGGCCAAAGGATAACGACGAAGTTTACAATGGATACTAATTATGGAAATCAATCTAATCTATCTGTCGGGAATAATAATCGCGGCTTTGACCGGCGGCGCGGTTTTGGGGTATTACACCCGGCAAACAATCGCTAGAAAACAAGCCGGCTCCATTGAAGAAAAACTAAGTAAATTGGTTAGTCAAGCCAAAGAAGAAGCCAAAGAAACTCTGCTTGGCGCTAAAGAAAAATCAAGCAAGATACTGGAAGAAATAAAGGGATATGAAAGGGAAAAACAAAAGCAGTTGACCAGAGCCGAAGAACGGCTGTTTAAAAAGGAGCAGACCTTAGATCAAAAAAGCGCTCAATTGGAAAAGGACGACGCTGAACTAAAGTCCAAAGCCAAGAAAGTCAAAAAAATAAAGGACGATTTACTCGCTCTGCGCGAAAAAGAGTCCAAAAAACTTGAAAAGATTTCCGGCTTAACCCAGGAACAAGCCAAGTCGGAGCTTTTTTCTGTTATTGAGAAAAACGAACAGCAGGTTATTTTAGAAAGAATTAACCGACTGGAGAAAGAAGGCCGGGAAGAACTGGACAAAAAAGCCCAACGGCTGATCGCTTTGGCTATGCAGAGATATGCCTCATCTTTAGCCAGCGAAACCACTTCTACCGTCGTTGATTTGCCCAACGACGATATGAAGGGCAGAATTATCGGAAAGGAAGGCCGAAACATCAAGACCTTGGAAAAATTGACTGGCGTGGAAATTTTAGTTGACGACACTCCGGGCGCAATTGTCGTTTCCGGCTTTAACCCAATGCGCCGGCAAATCGCCAAAATCGCTTTGGAAAAACTGATCAGCGACGGCCGAATCCAGCCAAACCGGATTGAAGAAATGGTTGAAAAAGCCACCCAGGAAATCAACGAGAAAATTCAGGAAGCCGGCGAAGCGGCCATCTTTGATGTCGGCATCACCGGCATTAATCCGCAGTTAATCAAACTTTTGGGCCGATTGCGTTTTCGGACCAGTTACGGCCAAAATGTCCTCCTGCACTCTTTGGAAGTGGCGCATCTTTCCGGCGCCATCGCGGCTGAATTGGGCATTGATGTTGAAATCGCCAAGAAAGCCGGCCTTTTCCATGATATCGGCAAAGCCGTTGACCATGAAATTCAGGGTTCGCATGTTGAAATCGGCAAAAGAATCCTTAAAAAATTTGATATGGACGACAAGGTGATTGAAGCCATGCAGGCGCACCACGAGGAATATCCTTATGACAGTTTGGAATCAATCATCGTCCAGGTTGGCGACGCTATTTCCGGCTCCCGTCCCGGCGCCAGGAAAGACACTTTGGAGGCCTATCTGAAACGCTTGGAAGAACTGGAGAAAGTTGCCAGCGCCTTTAAGGGCGTGGAAAAGGTCTACGCCATTCAGGCCGGCCGGGAAATCCGCGTTTTTGTCCAGCCGGAAAAAATAGACGATTACCAGGCCGTTAAACTGGCTAAGGAGATCGCCAATCAAATCCACCAGGAATTAAACTATCCGGGAGAAATTAAGGTTAATGTTATCCGAGAGACGCGAGCGATAGAATACGCCCGCTAAGATAAAAACTAAGAAGTTCCCTTCTTTAGTTTTTCATTATTTATGAAGATTATTTTTTTCGGCGATATCGTCGGACAACCGGGGAGGGAAGCGATTAAAAAAATCGTCCCGCGCTGGCAAAAAAGATACCAGCCGGATTTGCTTGTCGCCAACGGCGAAAACATCGCTCACGGCTCCGGCATAACCGAAAAGACACTCCAAGAATTGCTTAGCGCCGGCGTTGATATTATCACTTCCGGCGACCATATCTTAAAGCAGATAAACAGCCAGAAAAAGCCCTTCGCCTTTTTAAAGGACAAAAAAATGCCGATTATCAGGCCGGCTAATTGCCCAACTAAAATGCCGGGAAGAGGGTATTTATTGAAAGAAGTCGGAACAAAAAAGGTTTTAATCATTAACCTAATCGGACTTGATTTTATCTCTCACAACGAGAACTGCTCTAACCCGTTCAAAAAGATTGACCGGATATTAAGCAAGAAGGGAAAAGAAGTCGATATTATTTTGATTGATTTTCACGCCGAAACCACCGCCGAAAAAGTTTGTCTGGGCTGGTATTTGGACGGTCGCGTTTCAGCCGTCCTGGGCACCCATACCCATGTTCCAACCGCCGACGAACGCATTTTACCTCAAAAAACCGCCTATATCACCGATGTCGGCATGGTCGGCGTCAGGGACTCTAGTTTGGGACGCGACAAAGAGGCCGCCGTTAAAAGATTTTTGACCGGGATTGATTCTCATCTTGATGTGCCGGAAGGGCCGGTTGAAGTCAATGCCGTCCTGCTTAAAATCTCTCGGGATGGCCGGGCCAAGAAAATTCAACGGCTCCAAGAAATCGTCAATTAGCCCTTGCTTATGGAAAAAACCTTGTTAAAATAAGGAAGATACTGGTAAAATAGAGATTGGAGGCGTAAAGGTCGAAAACGAACAAATTTAAACAGCAAAATATTATGACTAAAGTAGAACTCGTTGAAGCAATTGCTCAGGGCTGCTGCTCTAAAAAAGAAGCTAATGACACTGTTGACGCGGTCTTAGACACTATTACCAAGGCCTTGGCCAAAGGGCAGGAAGTCGTCTTGACCGGATTTGGCAAATTCAGCGTTTCAAAGAGAGCCGCTCGCATG
>PFWG01000050.1:0-382 GCA_002791035.1 Candidatus Portnoybacteria bacterium CG_4_9_14_3_um_filter_43_11
ACTCGTTGGCCAGAAGCCAAAAATTGACCGTTAGGGGCATGGTCCTAAGTCCATCGCGGACGGAATCCCAGTAGCCGACGGCTCGGCCGTGCCGGTAGTAGTGATAGGTTTTTCTTTTTTGCCAGATTAAAAGATAGGCCAGCAGGTTGAGCGCTCCGGTAAAGAGCGGGGTTAAGAATTTCAGATGTTTGTATTCCAGCGGGTTGGCGTGGTTGGCGCTGATTAAAACCAGCCCTTGGGCGGAGCGGGGATGCCTGATGGCGTAATCCATCGCCACCTGTCCGCCGAACGAATAGCCGACCAGAATAAAATTATCAATCTGTTCTTGTTTTAAAATCCTGTTCAGGTCGTCGGAGAAAACGGACAATCGGTAAAGTTCTCT
>PFWG01000050.1:480-6043 GCA_002791035.1 Candidatus Portnoybacteria bacterium CG_4_9_14_3_um_filter_43_11
TGTGATTGGAGCTAAGCCCGTGGAGAAGAACCGCCGTTGGCCGGTTGGGGCGCTCTTGGCAGAGGAAATAGCAGATTTTTCCGTTGGCGGTTGCCAGCCATTTTTGTCGCAGGACCGGTTCGTTCATTGGTTTACAGAAGCGGTTTTACGCAGGTGGAAGAAATAAATCAGGCCGGACAAGACCGCGACGCCGACCGAAATCAGGGCGATTCTTTCCAGATAGGCGTTGATGGTCATAAAGGCCTGGCCGAAATAAAAACCGATAGTGATTAGGATAAGCGATTTGAGCAGCGTCGCCAGCGTGTTGTAGAAAATGAATTTGAGAAAAGGCATCTTGGCCAAGCCGGCGGCGACCAGAAAAACCGTGCCGATGCCGTGCGAAAGTTTGCCCAAAAAAAGCATCCGGCCGCCGTGCCGGCTGAAGTATTTTTCCAGCGCTTCGGCTTGCTTTTGGGCGATGCCCAGATAACGGCCCCACCGGACGATAAATTTACGGCCGCCTTTTTCTCCGAGCCAAAAATACATTAAGTCGCTGGTTCCGTCGGCGGCGACAATGACCAGATAAGCGGCCAAAAAATTAAGGTAGCCGAGTGAGGCAAGAAAACCGGCGATAATGGTGATAATCGGCCCCTCAAAAAAGGCCAAGGGGAAAATAGCGAAATATTTATAGCGCGTCAGCCACGGGATAATCTGTTCAAATGGGAGAAGCATAATTTTTTGAATTACAAATACATTACCAGCTTATTATTTCCTCGCTCATATCAATTATACGGGATTTTCCACAAAAACAATAGTTGAACTTTGGGCCAATTTGTGTTATCTTATGGCCAAGGGAGATATTATTATATCAAAAGATATATTATGAATCAAAGATATAAAATTGACCGGCCGGACGGAATCTTGATTTTGGTTTCAATACTTTTTGTCATCAGCAGTTTGGTCTTCAGTTATTTTGCCAGCGTCTATGCCACCAAACGCGCCAGCAATCCGGTTGACGATTTTTTCCTCAATATCCTGCCGGCGGTGGATGTTACCTTGATATTTATTTACGGTTTTATCCTGTTTTGCGTCTTCATCTTGTTTCTGGTTATCCGAAATCCGCGCAAACTGCCTTTTATTTTTAAAAGCATCGCGCTTTTTGTCGTTATCCGGTCAATTTTTGTCATGTTGACCCATACGGCGCCGTCGCCGGAAGTAGCGGTCAACTACAGCAGTTTTGATTTTATTCTCCGGCGAATAGTTTTGAGCGGAGATTTGTTTTTTTCCGGCCATACCGGATTTCCTTTCTTAATGGCGCTGTTGTATTGGAATCACCGGCGTCTGCGCGTCTTTTTTGCCGCCACGGCGGTCTTTTTCGGCTTTATCGTTTTGCTCGGCCACCTGCATTACTCCATTGACGTTTTTTCCGCCTTTTTTATCACCTACGGCATCTACCGATTGTCTCAAAAATTTTTTAAAAAGGAATTGGCGCTGTTTAAACGAGAGTAAAATTATGGCCTTATCCATCGGAATAGTCGGTTTGCCCAATGTCGGCAAATCAACTCTCTTTCAAGCCCTGACCAAAAAACCGATCGATCGGGCCAATTATCCTTTTTGCACCATTGACCCCAATGTCGGGGTAGTGGCGGTGCCGGACGAGCGGGTGGATAGATTGGCGGAACTGACCAAGTCAAAAAAGAAAATCTATCCCGCGATTGAATTTGTTGACATTGCCGGTCTGGTGGAGGGGGCGCACAAAGGCGAAGGGCTGGGCAACCAGTTTTTGGCCAATATCCGCCAGACCGACGCTATTTTGTATATCTTGAGAATTTTCCAAAACGAGAAAATTATCAATACCCGGAATAAAATAGACCCGTTGGAGGACAAAGGGATATTGGACACCGAAATGGCTTTGAAAGATTTATCCACGCTGGAGAAAAGATTTGACTCGCTTCAAAAGGATGTCCGGGGAATGAAGCCAGGCGCCGCCGAAGAATTGGCGGCGGTTGAAAGAGCCAAAGATATTTTAGAAACCGGCCGGACGCCCGACGGCAATATCTCCGGCGACGACAGAGAAATCCTAAAACAATGCCAGTTGCTGACTTTGAAGCCGCGGCTTTATCTTTTAAATGGCAACGAGAACGAATTAGCCGATGGAGTCAGAAACGAATTTGAGAAAAACAATTGGCCATATCTGGTGATAGACATTTTAAACGAATTTGGCGCAAGCGAATTGAGCGCCGAGGAAAAAACGGAATTGGGCGTCGGCGGCGATTCAAAACTTGATGTGTTGATTAAAAAGGCCTATCAGTTGCTTGATTTAATCACCTTTCTGACCACCGGGCCGGACGAAACCAGGGCTTGGACCATCAAACGGGGCAATTTGGCTCCGCAAGCCGGCGGGGCAATCCATACCGATTTTGAAAAGAGCTTTATCCGGGCAGAAGTAATTAATTGGCGGGATTTGATTGATGCCGCTGGACTTGCCGGCGCCAGAGAAAAAGGGCTTATCCGGACCGAAGGCAAAAATTACGCCGTCCAAGACGGCGATGTGATTGAAATTAAGCACGGCGCGTAGGATAAACCAATTAAGATGGAAGAACTCAAGTCAAAAATCAGAGAGATTCCCAACTGGCCCAAGACCGGGGTCAATTTCAAAGACATCACCACGCTGTTGGAGGACGGAAATTATTTTAAAAAAGTGGTGGATTTGCTGTCCGAGCCATTGATGGGCAGGGGAATCGGCAAAGTGGTCGGGATTGACGCCCGGGGCTTTTTGGCGGCGGCGCCGGTGGCGTACCGGATCGGCGCCGGACTGTCCATTGTCAGAAAAAAAGGCAAACTTCCGTTTAAAACCATCGGGCAGTCCTATACTTTGGAATACGCCAGCAATACCATTGAGATGCACCGCGATACGATTTTGCCGGGCGAAAAAGTCGCTTTGATTGACGATTTAATCGCCACCGGCGGGACGGCTTTGGCCGCCTGCGATTTAATTGAAAAACTGGGCGGGGCCATCGCGGCGGCGGGATTTATCGTTGATTTGCCTTTTTTGGGCGGTTCCCAAAAATTAAAAGACCGGGGATATCAAGTCAGAAGTTTGGTGGTTTATGACCAAGAATAAAAAAGGAACAAAAATTGCCATTATCGGCGGAAGCGGCTTGGACGACCCGCGGATTATGGCCGGCGCCAAAGAGATTGAAGTGGAAACGCCTTTCGGCCGGCCCGCCGCCGCTTTGGTTATCGGCGAAATCGGCGGCCGGGAGGTCGCGGTTTTGGCCCGCCACGGCAAAGACCATTCCATTATGCCGACCAAGGTGCCGTTTCAAGCCAATGTTTGGGCGCTTAAAAAAATCGGCTGCTCGCATATTTTGGCGACAACGGCCTGCGGCTCGCTGAAAGAAGAAATCAAACCGAAGGACTTGGTTTTTCCCGACCAATTTATTGATTTTACCAAGCGCCGCCGCCTGACTTTTTACGAAGACAAAGTCGTCCATACTTCAATGGCCGAGCCGTTCTGTCCGGACCTGCGGCGGCTATTGGCCGAAACGGCCAAGGACTTAGCGCTCTCTTATCACGACAAGGGGACGGTGATAACGATTGAGGGGCCGAGATTTTCCACCCGGGCCGAAAGCCGCCTGTTTCGCGGCTTCGGCGCCGATATTGTCAATATGTCAACGGTGCCGGAAGTGATTTTGGCCAACGAAGTCGGTCTCCGCTACGCCGCCATCGCGATGGCGACCGACTACGACGCCTGGAAAGAGGGAGAAGAGGCGGTGACCTGGGAGATGATTTTGAAACGGATGAAAGCCAACGCCGCCAAGGTCAAAAAATTGTTGCTGGCGGTAATTCCGAAAATTTGATTATTAGTTCGGCTTTGTGTTAAAATAAAGCCGAGGTCGTATTTTACAATAATTAAACAATTAACCAACAAATTAACATGACTAAAAAAATTATTCTTTCACTGGCAATGATCTTTTTTGCCAGCTCGTTTTCTCTTAATGCTCTGGCGCAGGAAGCCAACGACGCGGTTCAGCCGGACGAAGGCCAAGAAACGATTTCGGCCGGGATTCTGCCCGACAGCCCATTTTACTTTTTTAAGGCATTAGGCGAAGACATCAAAGCGTTTTTCACTTTTGATGTTTTGGCCAAAGCGCAAAGGTATGCCGGGATGGCGCAGTTGAGAATCGCCGAGATGCAGGCGATGGCGGAACGAACCAAAACCAAGCGTATGGAAAAGGCGGCGGAAAGATACCAAAAGCAATTGGAGAAATCGGTTGAATACTTGGCGCGAGCCGAGGAAAGGAATAGGGAGCAGGAAAAAGAAAGAATCAATCAATTAGAACAGGAAATTGCGCAAAACATTGAAGGATATATCGCCATCTTAGACGGCAGTTTGGGCGAATTGCCTCAGCAGATTAAATTGAAAATTCGTCTGGCCAAAGACGCTTCCGGCGAAGTTCAAATCCAGGCGCTTAAACTTTTAGTTAAAGACAATCCGGAAAAAGCAGTAGAGATTTTCTTAACCGCCTTGGAAAACCGGCTGAGAAAAATTGATGTCGGAGTTGATTACGACGATACGGAAAACGCCGATGACGCCGTGGAACAATACAATACCTATTCGTCTTTTGGGCAGGAAATTTCAGAAATGGCCAAGGGAATAAGGGTGGGCGAAACCACAGTGGAAGAACTGGTCAATACGGCGACCGCCCATCATTTACAGGTCTTGGAGCAAGTCCGGGAGAGAGTTAATGAACAGGCCAAGGAGAAAATAGGAGAAGCGATTGAAAAAAGCAAAGAAGTAAAGGAACGGATTGAGGAACAAATCAGAAACAGGGAAAATGAAGAAGAATCCAGCGGAAACAACGAAAACGGGCAAGAGGACGGAGTTTGCATTCAAGTGATTTCTTACGCCGAGAATCCCGGGACGGGCGAATGCCAGCAATTTTCCACCCCATGCGATATTCCCGATGGCTGGGAAAAAAAGGACAGTTGTCCAATAGAGGATAACGCCAATGGGGCCGCCGGCGCCAACGGCAACGCTGCCGGCGCCAACACCAACGCCGGAAGCGGACGGGACTAAATCAGATGCCGAGAGTTTTCATTATTATTTTAAATTGGAACAATTGGCCGGATGTTTCAGACTGCCTTGAATCAATCAAAAACAATGACTACCCGAATTATCAGGTAGTCATTGTTGATAATGGTTCAAAGGACCAGCCGCCGACGCCGCCTGTCGGCTGGCCAACGGAGATAAAAGTAATTTACAACCGGGAGAATTTGGGATTTGCCGGCGGAAATAATGTCGGGATTAAATACGCTCTTGATCACGGCGCCGACTACGTTTTATTATTGAACGATGATACGATTGTTGGCAGAAGTTTTTTAAGCAAGTTAGTGGCGGCGGCGGAAAGCGCTCCGGAAATTGGGTTAGCCGGACCGAAGATATATTTTTACCCGCCTGCCGGAGAGGCAAGTGAAGAAAAGAATAAAATCTGGTCGGCCGGCGGCGAACTTAATTGGTTGCGCAATAAAGGGACCCTAAGAGGATGGGGGGAGGATGACGGCGGCCAATACGACAGCC
>PFWG01000048.1:0-20561 GCA_002791035.1 Candidatus Portnoybacteria bacterium CG_4_9_14_3_um_filter_43_11
CTTCGAGCGAATCCGAAAATGGCTGTATCTTTTTATAATCATAATACTTTAACATATCATCTGCGCTTTTGAAGTGAGTTGCTTTGACAACTTTTTTCTCCAACTTCTCTTTCCCACAGACAAAAACCAAGATATCACCTGGCTCTATTTTATTATACAGGACCGAACCGGCTCTGGTTTCGATGGTTTTTCCGCCGTTTTTAATGGCGTCGAAAACAAATTTATCCCGTTGCTTAATTTTTAAAAAATGCTTTTTCATTCCAGTCGGGGCGCCGGGATTCGAACCCGGAGTAAATCCTCCCAAAGGACTCGTGCTAGCCGTTACACTACGCCCCGTCATTTTATCCTATCTCAATAATGTGATATAATCAAGAATTATATATTAATAGATATAATTTCATTCGCTCGGAAATAACTAAACCAGTTTATTATTTCCTCACTCATTTCAATTATGGACATCCTGTCTTCTCTTAATCCTAAGCAAAAAGAAGCCGTCACTGCCCTCAACGGGCCGGTTTTGGTTATCGCCGGTCCCGGCTCGGGCAAAACCCGCGCCCTGACCCATCGCATCGCTTACCTCATTTCTCAAAACATCCCGGCCCGAAGCATTTTGGCGGTAACTTTTACCAATAAAGCCGCTGAAGAAATGAAAGACCGGGTCAAAAAACTACTTGACGAAAATTCGCTCTCATATCAATCACCAACCGTCGGAACTTTTCACAGCGTCTGTCTCCAGGTTCTCCGGCGGGAGATGGATAAGAGTTCGCTCGGATACAAAAGAAATTTTGTCATCCATGACCGCGCCGACCAACTGGCTTTGATTAAGCAAGTCCTCAAAGATTTAGAAATCAACCCTGACCAGTTTAAGCCCAACGCCGTCATTGAAGCCATTTCCCGCGCCAAAGACGAATTGATTGACAGCCAGAGTTATCAGGAGCAGGCCCGCGACTATTTCCCCCAGACCATTGCTAAGATTTACCGCGCCTACCAGGAGGCGCTTCAAGCGTCAAACGCCCTTGATTTTGACGATTTAATCATGTTAACGAATAAACTTTTCCAAACCCATCCGGCAGTTTTGGAAAAATACCAAAACCAATGGCAGTATATTCTGGTTGACGAGGCCCACGACACCAACATCAGCCAATATAATTTAACTAAACTATTATCTCAAAAAAACAAAAATCTTTGGTTTATCGCCGATACCGACCAAAGCATCTATTCATGGCGGGGAGCAGACTTTCGCAATGTCTTAAACTTTGAAAAGGATTTTCCAGCCACCAAAGTAATTATCCTTGACCAAAATTACCGCTCTACTCAAAATATTCTCTTAGCCAGCCATCATATTATTACTAAGAACAACCAACGAAAAGAAAAAAATCTTTGGACTGAGAATAAGACCGGAGAAATGATTAAAATCGTTGAAGCCGAAAATGAAGCTGAAGAAGGCAATTTCATCATTGAGGAAATCGGAAATTTAGTCAGGCAGGGACATACCCTAAATGACTTCGCTGTCCTTTATCGGACCAACGCCCAGTCCCGGGCGATAGAAGAGTCCTTTTTAAAAGCCAATTTCCCGTATAAATTAATCGGCACCGTTCGGTTCTATGAAAGAAAGGAAATTAAGGACATTCTGGCTTATCTTAAATACATCGCCAATTCCAGCGATTTGGTCAGCTTAAAAAGGATTATCAATCTGCCTGCCCGGCGGCTGGCCAGATTCGCCCAAGACATCCGAGAACTGACCAAATTAGAAAATCTCCCGCCTTATCGGCGGACAGGGCCGGTGCCGCTGAATAATTTTTACCAAATGATTGATGATTTAAGAAAAATCAGCCAAAAAGAAAATCTAACTAAATTGATCCGAGCGGTAATTGAAAAAATTGATTATGAAAAATATATTAAGGGCGAATCTGCCTCATCGGCAGACGAGGAAGGCGAGAGAAGATGGGAAAACGTCCAAGAACTTTTCACCGTCGCGCAAAAATACGACCACGAAGAACCCGGTCGGGGACTTGAAAAATTCTTGGAAGAGATTACGCTTCTAAGCGACGGCGACGAGGTTGAAACCGGCAAGAATCTGGTCAACTTAATGACGCTTCACTGCGCCAAAGGGCTGGAATTTCCGGTGGTTTTCATCGTCGGCTGCGAAGAGGGTATTTTCCCTCACTCCAAAAGCTTTCTTGACCCGAGCCGGATGGAAGAAGAAAGGCGGCTGTGTTATGTCGGCGTCACCCGCGCCAAGGAGAAAATTTACCTTAGCTTTGCCAAACAGAGACGGCTGTGGGGACAAGTGATGGTTAGCCCGCCCTCGCGTTTTTTAGCCGACATTCCGGAAAACATCGTTGAGTTTGAAGAATACTTTTAGCCGTCCGTCATTAGAAAATACCAATGACCAAAACCGAAATAAAAAATTTACTGGAGGAATACAACCTAAGGCCCAACAGGCGACTAGGACAGAGTTTTTTAATTGAGCAGAATATTGTCAATAAAATCATAAAAACCGCCGAGGTCTCGGATAAAGATATTGTCATTGAAGTCGGCGCCGGACTGGGCAATCTTACTCAAGAACTGGCCCGAAAAGCCAAAAAAGTCATTGCTATTGAAAAGGACAAACAACTCATTTTAATCTTAAGAAAAAATCTGTCCGGATTCAAAAACATTGACTTAATCCCCGGAGACATTTTGAAACTGCCCGAGCCGAAAAAGGTCTTTTTAAAAAACTACCGAGTGGTGGCCAATATCCCGTATTACCTGACCTCGCCGTTGATTCGGATGTTTTTAGAAAACAAGAACCAACCACGAGAAATGACGCTTTTGGTTCAAAAGGAAGTCGCTAAAAGAATAACGGCTATCCCCCGAAGGGGCGCGACGCCCAAGATGAGCCTTCTGGCGATTTCAGTCCAATTCTACGCCCAACCGAAAATAGCCGGCTATGTGGCCAAAGATTGCTTTTGGCCCAAACCCAAAGTTGACTCGGCGATAATTAAAATTGCCGGTATCCAGCCAAGAAAAGATGTTGACATAAAAAAGTTTTTTCAGGTGGTCAAAGCCGGTTTTTCTTCGCCGCGAAAACAACTAATCAATAATCTGTCGGCCGGACTGAAAAAAGATAAGCCAGAAATTAAAAAAGCCCTCCGTGATATGGGCTTGGATGAAAAAATCAGAGCCGAAGCGCTCAAAGTAGAGGACTGGTTAAAGTTATACAATCTATTTTAGACCGGTTCTTTTTTGAGGCAAGGCCATCTTGGCAAGTAAAAATTCTGTGGATAACTGAAAAACCTTTATTTGGGAAAGTCAGCGAAGTGGTATATAATATAGAGTAAATGAAAGACAAAAAGCAGTCCACAAAAAAAAGATTCTTGGTGGGTGTTTTTATTGTGGCAATTATTGGAGTGGGGGGCTGGTTTTTGTTCTTTAAAAACGGCGGCGGCGTTTCCATAAATCTGAAAGACAACGGCGCCAACTATACTGCCGACATTAAAAACAAACTGATGGAGGAAAGCAATTCTAATGATGATAACGACGGGTTGACTAATCGCGAAGAAAAAATTTACGGCACCGACCCGCTTAATCCCGACAGCGACGGCGACGGCTACTCGGACGGCGAGGAGATCCAAAACGGCTACAATCCGTTGGTGCCTTCGCCTGACGACGAAATCACCGATATTAAAGGATTTCTTGACGGACTAAACGCGGAGATTGAGCTTAGCCTGCCCGACGAAAAAGATTTAAATATTTCTCTGTCCACCGGCAAAGAAGCGGTGGAAAAATATCTTCAAGAAACCAAGACCCCGGCGATTCTAAAAGACCCTGAACTTTACCAACAGGCGTTTTTGGAAGCCCGGGCGGGCAAGACCCAAAAGATAGACCAAATTATTTCGGAATTGGAAAAGAGTTATTCCGACCTGTTCAAGACCATCGTGCCGGTGGAAGCGCTTCAACTCCATAAATTGACGCTGGGCATGATGCCGGCGCTGATCCAACTCTTTGGGGACCTGAAATCCGCTCAGTCCAGCCCGCTCAAAGCGCTTGCTTCCATCCAAACTTCACAGTCGCTAATCCCATACACCCTGGTTATTCAAATTCAAATCAATGAATTAGTTAGTAAATATGGTTTAGAAGCGCCGGAGTAAAATGAAAACATTAAAACTGATAATTTTTTTAACTTTTATTCCCTTGTTGGCGGCCTTCAGCGTTTTATCGGCGAAAGCGGCTGTGCCGGTGGTGGTCTTCGGCAAATACCTTGACTTGGTCAAGGATATTGACGACGCCGATAAATATACCCCCGACATTCAGTCGCAGATTACCGGCATTTTGGAATATAAAAAAGGTCTCCCCCTCAATACTACCATCAGCTACGCCCAAAAATTAGAAAACAATCCAACGGACAAGAGCGACGTTCTGAACGAAATCGTCAAAAACATTAATGACCGGATAGCCGAAATAGAAAAAGAAATAATAAAAGAAAAAACAGACAAGACGCCGAATACAGAACGAATCGCCAAATTAGAGGACGGCATTAAGCAACTTGAAGGCCTCAAGACCGCGACGAAAGAAACCAAGACCCATCTGGTCAACAGCCTCGCTTTGGACGTCCATATCGTCAAAGACAGCACTTCTATAATTGAAGACCTCAAAGCCATGGCCCGGGAAAGATTGGCCCGAACCCAACTCGGCGAACTGGCAACGCCCTTACTTGACCAATTTGACCAACTGTCAATTAAGGATTTCGGTCAATATCTCTATGACGAGCCGCTTCAGGCGGCAAGAGATTATCTGGATACCAATTTCTTTAAAGTAACAAAACCATCCCTGCCCCAAGAGGATTTGGACTCGATTGAAAACGCCGTTAATAACTCTATCGCTCCTTCTTATCTTAATCCAGTTAGACCGGAGAAAGATGACGATTTCGTCGGATTAGACAATGTTTTTGACGAAAGCAAGGGAGGAGGATGGGACCAGTGGCTTTTAGCCCTTGAAGATAATCACAATGATTATGGAATTTATCTTTCTGCTCTTGAAAGCGCCCAGCAGGTCTATCAATCGGAACAGCTAAAAAATCAAACTCAAGCCATCGCCTATCAGGGCGTCAGACCGATAAATGATACTCTGGGCAAACCGATTGAATGCACCCAAGCGAGCGCTCAGTGCCCCAAATGCGAAAACGGCGTCTGTCTCGGTTTTGACGGCCAGCCGAAATATGCCATAAGCAAACCGGGAAGCGCCATTGCCGCTGACCGCGCCGCCACCGTTGAGGCCCAGTTTGATGTGGCTGTTAATCCGCAGTACGCCCCGGAAAGCTCCGCTATCGGCGCCGTCGGACAGATACCGACCGCTCCATATAAAGACGTTACCCCGTCAAAACAAGCGGAGAAAAATACTGAATGGTGGGGAGATACTACTATGAACAGTTTAAAAGCGCTGGAAGACATTTTCTGCGCCTGTTTTCCTGATTTTTGCCGGATATACAAAATTTTCAGTTTAAAAGACCTCTTCCCCTTGTTTAAAATCCCGGATGAAATTACAATCTGCGGCCGGACTTTCAATTTGTGCGATTATTTTCCGGAAGTTTGCGACAGCTTCACCGATCTGTTTGAAGACTTCTTTAAAGACATCTTTAACTTCTTTGAATAAGGCGGGATGTTCGGACTTTAAAATTATTGGCGATGCTTAATTTGATTAAAAAAATTATCCTCTTCGTTTTTATTACAATAATAGTTTTTTTTGTTTTTAATGAAGTGAAATTAAACAATCAGCCGTCAGCCGCTTCAGTCCAAAACCAGAAACCGTTTCTTTCCGAAAACGGAAGACCGGTTCCGGCCGCTCTTCTTCCTTTAAGTCAAGAGCAGGAAAGCCAGAAGACATCTTATTCTCTGCTGACAACCATCCAAAGCGTTAAAAACCAGATAGAAAATTTGGGACTCCAAACCGATCCGATTACCCTTTATTCAAAAATCAACGCTGCGATTGAAGACAAAGATTATTGGAAAGAAAAAGAGGAAGAGGTGGCAGAGGCGCGGCAAACAATCAGTAGTGTCCCCTTGGGCATACAGTGCGGCGGGCGAATTTTAACCGAACCCGGCATAGGACCGCTGACCAGACGCCCTTGCTGTACCGGATGCTGTGTTGGCTGCAGCCCGATTTGTTGCGGCGACTGCGGCTGCTGCGTTGCCAGCTGTGAAAGAATCTGTGAGTGTATTTCCGGTCCCGGCGCCGCTTATCTTTGGGATTCAATCACCGACATCTGCGGCTGCGGCATTGAACCCTAATAATCAATCTAATGCTTATTTCTCAGCGGAATAAAAAAAGAATAACTTCAATCGGCCTGATATTTTTGGTCAGCGCGGCGGTTTTTGTTTTTACGCCCCAAATAAGTCAAGCGGCTGCCTGGTATAATTTACCCGGTAGAGCTGTTGATTATGTCATGAGCTGGACTTTAAAATTCGTCCTCTCTGGCTTCGGCATATTTTTGGCCTTGACTGCCCAAATTTTTGAATGGACATTAAACATCACCCATTTTGCCAGCGCGCCGGCGGTAAAAATCGCCTGGGCTATCACCCGCGACCTGGCTAACCTGTCTTTTATTTTAATTTTAATTACTATTGCTTTTGCCGCTATTTTAAGGGTGGAAACTTATGGCATGAAGTCGCTTCTGCCAAAGTTAATCGTGGTCGCTCTGCTGGTTAATTTCAGTTTGGTGCTCTGCGGCGCCGTAATTGACGCCTCGCAAGTGATAACTGGTTTCTTTATGGACCAGGCTAAAGAGGGAGGAGATCTCACTTTGAAAATAGTGGATGGGTTGTCGCTTCAAAAAACGCTTCAACTGGCAAAAGGAGGCTGGCAAAAACTTGAGGCGGCGGCCAATATTCCCGGCAATTTTGTCATCAGTTTGATCGGCGGAATAATCGTTATTATCGGAGCAACTCTCGCTTTCTTTCTTGGGGCTTTATTTTTAATCACCCGGATAATCGCTTTGTGGATACTGATTATCCTGTCGCCGCTAGCCCTTTTGGCCGCGGTTTTGCCGGCGACCAAAGGATTGTGGAGCAAGTGGGTCCAAAGCTTTATAAAATGGACGCTTTTTGCTCCGATTTACACTTTTTTTGTCTATTTAGCGGCGCTCACGATTCAAAAAGGAGGAATAACCGAACAAATTTCATCCAGCTCGGTTTCATTCAGCGAAAATCTGTCTATGCCGGCTTTTATGAATAGTTTTTTGAAATTTGACACTATTTTGACTTATCTGATGATCTTGGGATTTTTAATCGGCGGGCTGATGATTGCTCAAAAAGCCGGCGCCTGGGGCGCCGAGGGAACGATGAAGTTCGCCAAGGGACTGGGAGAGAAACCCGGCAACTGGGCAAGGTCGTTGGGAAATCGAGCCCTTATGAAGATGGCGCCGGCGCCCGAGAAAATAAAAGACGCGACAGGAAAGGTAATCGGCGAAAAAGGCGGTTTAATCCAGAGAGGCCTGTCCAAATTAGCTAAAGTACCGGTTGCCGGCAAGTTAGCCAGACCAGCTTTTGGCGCCCTGGAAAAAGCCCGAAGCCGAGTGGAGGAAAGACAGAAATTGATGGACAATTGGACCAGCCCCCATATTATATCTACCTATAACCGAATGAATAGCGAAGACAAGGTTGGCGCGATGCTCCAACTCCTCAAAAACGGAGATTTGAACGACCTCCCTGATAAACAGCGGAAAGAGGGACTTAAGCTGGCTAAGAGATACGGCAAAGAGTCCAAATTAGTCAAAGCCATGCCGGCTCTTTCCCAAGAAGTCGGAAAAACCATCCCTGAAACCATAGAAAAGACCAGCGCCGAAGACGCCAAAAATATTATTGAAAGCCAACTTGACGATAAGAAAACCCCGGAGGCGAAAGAGGTTATCGACGCAATAAAAGGAGCGCTTAAAAAGGGTAAATGGACAACCAGTCACTTGACTAAAATCGGCAATGAAAGCGCCGTTTTAAGAGAGATGATCCAAAAATATGTCTTAACCCAAGAATTCATCAACTTAGAACTTCCGGCCAACCATCCGCTTAGAAATTACCTAGACGGCTTTTTAGGAAGCACTCTCTATGAAGCGCCGAAAGATTGGCTGGGAAGCGGAAAACCGCAAGAGGCCGCAGAGCTAAAGGCTGCAGAGCCGCGGCTCCGAGAGCGGCGCATAATTCCCGGCTCAAAATATGGCCCGGTAAAATAACATGCTTACACCCAACCAAGTCAAACAAATAAAAAAAATCAAAGACCCGCTGGCAAAAAGGCGGTCCGTCGTCTATTTTCAATTGCCGGAAAATATCCGCCAGTTGTTCTTTGATGAAAAATCAGCCGATAAAATGAACGCTATCGCCCGGAAGAATAATCTTAACGAGAATCAGCTCCGCTGGTCGTCGTATATCGCCGGCTTGGTTTTATTGGGAGAAACCAACATTGTTGACTTGGTCAAAACTCTTGGGGATAAATGCCGCTTGACTGACGAGAAAGCCAAGCAACTAGCCAGAGATATCAACAGCGCCATCTTTTTGTCAGTTAAAGAATCGCTCAAAAAAATTCATCGCGTGGCCGAGTGGCCCAGAGAAGGCGAAGCCGGCCAAAAAACTTACCCGGCAGACAATCAACGGGTGGTTTCACTCAAAGAAAAAGAAGCGCCCCAACCGTCGGTCAATACAAATAATATTGTCAACCTAAAAGAAAAACGATAATGGAATTTAAGGTGCCGCAATTCATTGAACTGGAAGATAAAATTGTCGGGCCGTTGACCCTGAAGCAGTTTTTATTTCTCGGCGCCGGAGGAATACTTCTTTTTGTCCTTTGGTTTTTCCTGACTCTGGGCGCGTTTATTATCGCCCTTATCCCGGTTGCCGTCCTGTCCGTGGCGCTGGCGTTTTACAAACCGCGCGGCCGCCCTTCCTTTGAGATGATTGTTTTGTTTATCAATTACATCCTTAAGCCCAGATTGTATCTCTGGAAGAAAAAAAATGGGCAACAACATTAAGGCCTCATCCATTCAAAAACATTTGGAAATAAGCAACATTAAAGACGATGTCATCGTTCTGAAAAATGGAGGGATGAGAGCGATTTTGATGACAACCAGTTTAAATTTTGCCCTGAAGTCAACCGACGAACAGGACGCCATTATCTACCACTATCAGGAATTCCTCAATTCGCTGGATTTTTCGGTTCAAATCTTGGCTGTTTCGCGCAAATTCAATATTGATCTGTATATCCAGTCGCTTAAAGAAAAAGAAGATCAGCAGGAAAACGAACTCCTAAAAATCCAGACATCGGAATATATTGACTTTATCAAGAGTTTGACTGAAATGAACAATATTATGACCGATTCGTTTTTTGTGGTTGTCCCATACGCGCCGCCAGTTGTTAGAAGAATTGGATTCCTGAATAAAATCATCCGAAAGAAACAAAGACCGGCTGAGATTGAGGAATCCTTTCAGGAGTTTAAAAACAATCTTTGGCAAAGAGTGGAGTTTATCGCCATCGGTCTTCTCGGCATGGACATTAAAGCTGCCCCGCTCAATACCGGCGAATTAATTGAGCTCTTTTATAAACTCTACAACCCTAACGCCAAAGAAGGACCAGAGATTGAAAAAGCCAACGAATTAAAAATCCAATAATCTCCGCGCTAAGCGCGGGCAACTATGTCTTTATTTAGGAAATCGCCAACCGAAAAGAAAAACCTCACCGGCAACAATCTAATTGACCTGATTTCTCCGGCTGGCTTAAAAATAGACACTAACCATATCCAAGTCGGCAATAAATACGGCCGAACGATATTTGTTTCCAACTATCCGCAAATTTTATCAACCGGCTGGATTTCACCGGTGATTACTCTTGACCAGGAAACCAATGTTTCCGTCTTTATTCACCCGACCAACACCGGCGCTATTTTAAAAAAATTGACCAAGAAATCGGCCCAAATCCAATCCCAGATATCAATAGAGGCAGAGAAGGGCAAAGTCCGCGACCCGCAACTGGAAGCCGCTCTTGAAAATATTGAAAAATTAAGAGACAAACTTCAACAGGGGGCGGAAAAACTTTTCAGATTCGGCCTGTATATCACCTTTTTTGCCGATTCGCCCAAGGACTTAGACAAGATAGAAAATAATATCAGGGTACTCTTGGAGCAAAGGATGGTTTATACCAAACCGACAACCTTCCAGCAAGAGCAGGGATTTATCTCAACTCTGCCGCTTGGGATCGACAAACTCATCCTCCACAGCGGTTTAAATACCGGTCCGGCTTCTTCGGCTTTTCCTTTTGTTTCCTCTGATTTAACCGACAATAAGGGCGTGCTTTATGGCATCAACCGCCACAATAATTCCTTAATTCTGTTTGACCGCTTCGGGTTAGAAAACGCCAATATGGTTGTTTTTGCCAAGTCGGGCGCCGGAAAATCATATACCGTTAAGTTAGAAGCTCTGCGGTCTCTAATCCAAGGGACAGACATAATTATTATTGACCCGGAAAGGGAATACAAATACCTGACCGAAGCGGTAGATGGGAGCTTTATTGATATTTCTCTCAGCTCCAACGCCTACATCAATCCTTTTGACCTGCCTAAGCCCGGACTAGACGAAAACCCGGCCGACATCCTGCGAAACAATATTCTTAACTTGGTCGGGTTAGTCAGGATAATGCTTGGCGGCTTAACGCCAGAAGAAGATGCCATCATTGATAAGGCCATCGCTGAGACGTACGCTGCCAGAGACATCACTCCCGAGTCCGATTTTAGCAATATTGCCCCGCCGCTAATGCAGGATTTACACTCTATTCTTAGGGGGATGGAAGGGGCAAAAAGTTTGGTCACCCGACTGGAAAAGTTCGTCAGCGGGACTTACGCCAATTTTTTCAACCAGCCGACCAACATTGAATTAAATAAAAAACTGGTCACTTTCTGCATCAGAGACATAGAAGAAGAATTAAAGCCGCTGGCAATGTATGTTGTTCTTCATTATATTTGGAACATTATCCGCTCGGAAACTAAAAAGCGGCTGATGGTCGTCGACGAAGCCTGGGTGATGATGCAAAATGAAGAGGCCGCCAATTTTCTTTTTTCAATCGCCAAAAGATGCCGCAAATACTATATGGGACTGACAACTATTACTCAAGACATCGCCGATTTTATGGAATCAAAATACGGCAAGCCGATTGTTTTCAATTCGTCCCTGCAAATATTAATGAAACAATCGCCGGCGGCAATTGACATTATCCAACAGACATTTAATCTGACTGAGCAGGAAAAATACCGGCTGCTGGAATCAAATGTCGGCGAAGGAATATTCTTTGCCGGCACCAAACATGCCGCCATTCAGGTCGTCGCCTCGTACGGCGAAGACCAAATTATCACTTCCGACCCGGCCCAACTTTTAGAAATAGAAAAAGCCAAAAAGGAATTAGAGCAACAGGAGAAGTAAGAAAATGGCTGATTATACCGAACAACTGAATCAGGCCAGGACCCAAGAGAAAAAAGATGAAAAAGAAGATAATTTAGCTGGCCAAATCGGAACCATCAACCAGATCACCAATGTCGAATTCATCTTAATCCTTCTTTTGGCGATTGCCAAAGATGTTTTGGACTGGATATTATTATTCGCTCTTGGTCTCGGTCTGTTCCTTTCCCGGATTACCAATTTATTCGTCACCGCCATTCTCTGGATTTGGTGTTTCAGCCGACTTCACAAATTTCCCACTAAAAGGTTTATCGGCAGTTTTAGTATAGAGATGCTTCCTGTTATTGGAGATCTTTCCCCCACCTGGACCATCTTCATCGTTACTATTTGGATTGAACAGAGGATCTATCTGCCCAAACTACTCAAGCGTGCAAGCAAATCAACTAAATAATTTGCGGGATAAAAGAATAACGAAATGAAAAAGATAAATAAAAAAGAATATTTTTTGCTTCTTATCTTCTTCGGACTTTTGATGTTTACCGCCGCCCAGAGCCAAACCTTAAATATTACCTTAACTTGGTCAGCCAACACCTATGTCCCGCCCGGATACCAGGGCCGGACTCTGCCGGTCAGAGGAAGCGTCGTCGAGGTAGCCGCCACCGTTGAATCGTCAGGCACCAAGCCGGAACTGCTCAGCTACCAATGGATTGTTAACGGACTTGTTCAAGAGACCGGTTCCGGCATCGGCAAACAGGCCTTTAATCTAAAAATTCCCGATAAAACCAGTCGCGATTACCTCGTTAAAGTGGAAGTCGGGGATAAAAACGGAAATTTTCTCGGGGTCTCATCCTATATGACCATCCCTATTGTCAATCCTGAAATTGTTTTAACCGTCGGCGCGTCGCCGGTAAGCGCCGAAAGTTATTCGGTTTTGCCCGAGCAGGAAACGGATTTTATCGCCCAGCCGTATTTTTTCAACATTAACCGGATAACGGACTTGAGTTATAAGTGGAATTTAGGCGAACAAGAGGCGTTCTTAATTGACAGCATCACTCCCAATGTTCTGTCTTTGAAAGTCAACCAGAGAACTGAAACCGCCAGCCAGACGCTTTTTGTTTCGGCCGAAAACAAGTCAAATCCATTTCAGACAGCCCAAACCAAGGCGGAAATTATTTTTATTCCAAATCAATGAAAAAGACAAAAATACTAATTGCCTTATCCCTTCTTGCTTTATTGGCGATGCCGTTTTTTAGCGCTAATTCCGACTATGAATTGGAGGTCGGCTTACCTAGTACTCCCAGCGGCACATCAGTCGGATTAACCAGTTATCTTCAAAAAATATACCAAGTTGCGCTTTTAGCCGTTGGAGCCGCCGCCCTGTTAATGCTGGTTGTCAGCGGCATTGTTTATATGCTTTCCGACACTGTCTTTAGTAAAGAACAGGCCAAGGAGTATATCTGGGGAGCGATTTCCGGCTTGATTCTGGCTTTTGCCGCCTATTTGATCCTCTACGCCATCAATCCCGATTTGATTCATCTAGATATCGTCATTCCTAAACTCGGTCCCAATAGTGGCGGTAGTGGCTGGTAGCGAAGTAATAAAATATAAATAGGCCGAAATTCCCATAGATAAATATTGCGATGTTCTCCAATAAAACCCTAATTTTAATAATCGTCGGTTTAGTCGTTTTAGTAGGCGGCGTTCTGTTGTATTTGTATTATCCGAAAGGAGAAGCGCCGGTCCCGACAACGGGAGGGCAAAACGGCCAAGCGACCGACCAAGCGCCCAGCCGGATGAAAACCTTGTCCCAGGAGCCGGTTTTAGGGGTCGCCGTGGAAGATAGAAAGGTCAAATATTATCTCAAAAGCAACGGCCATGTCGTTGAATCCGACTTTGACGGCTCCAACTCGTCTCTGTTTTCTTCCTCTGTTCTGCTTAATCTTTTGGATGTTTCCTGGTCGCCTGATAAAAACAGAGTTATTGTCTTGTTTAATCAGGGCGGGGAAATAAAAAAGGGATTTTACGACCACAAAACCCGGCAGTCGGTCTCCTTGGCTGACGGACTAAAAAGTTTTGCCTGGTCGCCCGATTCCGGCGAAATCGCCTATCAGTTTATCAACTCAAATGAAAGTAATATCAGTATTTCTAACCCCGACGGCTCCGGCTGGAAAACAATTTTTGAGACAAAAATAAAAGACCTGATCGTTGAGTGGCCGCAAAACAGCAAAATCTCAATCAGAACCAGACCCAGCGGACTGGCGCCAAGCGTTGTCTATTTGATTGACGCCGATAACGGCAAATTTGAGAAAATAATTCAGGAAACTTTTGGACTGGCTTTTTTATGGTCGCCCTTGGGCAATAAAGCCCTCTATTCCGAGACCGACGAAAACGGCAAAAACCTTAAATTAAAGGTTTTTGACGTCGATAGCCGGTCGTCTCAGGACTTAAATTTTTCCACCCTGCCCGAAAAATGCGCCTGGAGCAAAGATAATAAAACAATTTTTTGCGCCGTTCCAGAAGAAATTCCGAGTCCTTTAATTCTGCCGGATGATTACTATAAGAACAAAATCTCTTTTGATGATGTTTTTTGGCGGTTTAATCTTGAAACCGGAGAAAGGATAAATATTTTAAAAGATAAAGAGACCGTCGCTGTTGACGCCAAGGCCCTGCTTCTATCTCCTTTAGAAGATTACCTTTTATTTATCAACCAAAAAGACGGTCGGCTCTATAGTTTATCGCTGTAACCAGCCAGAAAACGGCGGCTAAATCATTTTTCCAGTAGGTAGCGTCAATCAGGCCATGGACTAAAATACACAGCATCGCGCTCCCTAAAATCAGGCCTAAAAACCTGATTTCTTTTTTATTGGACGATAAGCGCCGACAGCTCTTTTTAAAAAAATCCGCCATCAGCCAGATAAAACCGATTAAACCAATTAACCCAGTTTGAAGCCAAAAGGCCAGAAAAATATTGTGCGGTTGGGGCGCAGACCATTCCGGGTACGGCTCAAACCTTGGCTGGTAGTCCAGATAATATTTCTGAAACATCCCCGGGCCAATGCCAATAAGTGGATGGTCTTTTAAAATTTGTCCGGCGCTTTGCCAGATGGCTAGCCGCGATTTCAATGACGGATAGGACAAGTCCAAAAACTCCTGGAATTTGTCTGTTTGAATCTGGAAAACAAAAAACAAAACGACAAATAAAAAAAGAAACAACGCCCAATTAAAATTCCTTTTATCTTTAACCCCCCCAAAGACGAGGAAAACAGACGCCGCCAACAGACCCAAGAATGCTCCGTAAGAATAGGTTAGATAAATAACAGTAGCCGTCAATCCAACGACGGCGACAAGTAGTAATTTATAAATTCTTTTTTTGATAAACAAAAATAAGGAAAGCGATAAAATCAAAATAGGAGATAAATACATCGCCAGATAGTTGGCCGAAGAATAAAATCCCCTTAATCGGCCATCGTAAGTCAGATTATCGCCCCACCAACCAAAAAGAGAAATTAAGGAAACTGCCGCTCCCGAAAAGACCGCCGAAAAAACCAGCCACTTGAAAAACCCCCGGTTATTTAAATTATCCAGTAAAATAAAAAATAAAAATAGGGGTGTCAGAAACCACCCCTTCCAGATTCCGGCGCCGACTTCAATGTTAGACGAAAATAAGGTTGAAAGAGTTGTTCCGGCAAAGATAAGAAAAACCGGCAAGGCCATTGACAAGGCCGGGGAGTGGTTTTGAAAATCCGACTTCTGAATTCGGAAACTGGATTTCCAAAACCCGTTTAACTTATCAGCCAACCAAAGAAGAAAAACTAAATAAATAATAATCTCTGATAAATTGAAAGGAATCCAGCTGATTTTAAAGCGGATTAAATATAAGGGTAAAGAAAAAACCGCCAAGCAAACGCCGGCTTTAATTGTCTTTTTGAGCATCTTTTTCTTTCTTCAAAAGATTAGCCGAAAGTCCTAAAATCACCATGAGCGCCGCCAACACGCTCGGATTATAAATGGCCGTTTCAAAAAAACTATGGACGGAAAAATAAACCAAGGACCCGATTAACGCGACTAAAAAATATTTTTCCCGTTGTTTAAGCCAAAATTTATTTAAGCGCCTAAATAAAAAGAAAATAGTCCCTCCGATTAAAATCAGCCAAAGCAAAGGGGCAAATATTCCCATTTCCGAAAAAAGGTCTAGATAAAAATTATGGGCAGTTATTGGATTGCGGTAATCCAGAGCGGAGTCAACGGTTAAAAAATAATTACCCAAGCCGACTCCCTGCCATAAGTTTTCTAATCCGATCCAACCGGCATTTTTCCACATCCCTAACCGCCCAAGGTTGGACCCCTCGGACAAATCAAAAGCGGAATAAAACCGAGACGAAAAAGGAGTGGCGGGAATGATAAAAATAAGCAGCGAAGTCAGAAGTAAAACCGGGATTTTCCGACTGTTAAGATATTTCCAGGAAAGAAAAGAAATAACCAGAAAAGAAGCGCCGACGGCCAAATAGGCTCCGCGCGCAAAACTAAGCAGTAAACCAAAAAAGATTGTTAAATAAAAAGACAAAAAGATGATAAAATTTTTGCTGTTTTTCGGCGCCTTAAATAAAAAAAGAGGCATCAATGGCAGAGTTAGTCCTAAATAAAAGGAAAAAGCGTGCGGGTCGGAAAAAAATGAAAAAGCTCTTAAAATGGTTTTCCCGCCAATATTAACCAGCCAACTGGGATAAGACAAAACAAGCGCTCCTAAATTAAATCCGGAGAAAACCGGCAAGATGTTAACCGCCCAAAAACGATAAACGCTTTCCAAACCAAAGACAAACTGAAACAAGAATTGAACTACTCCGATAAGGGAAGACACAGCGGCGCCCAAAATCAAAATCAAGGAAACTCTTTTAATTTTTTTTCTCTTATTAATAAATCCGACGGTAAGAAAATATAGCGGGAAGACCGAAATAAAGTAAATTATCTTTCTCGCGCCCAAGCCAATATTTTCCGCTCCAATCAAAGAAAAAAGGGAAATAAAAAGAAAAATAATCAGACAGATACCCGGGAAATTTTTAAAGGGCGCTCTATCCTTAAAAATAGAGCCCGTTAAAATCCAGACAACAAAGAGTAGAACAATAAAAAGCCGCAGAGACGAGAAGTCAAAATCGGTCCTGAAATTTATTCCGAAAAATCTTAAAAATACTCCCGGATTTAAGGCAATCTGAAAGGGAAAATAGAAAGCCAACAAGACCAACCAGTCAGACATATTGTTTAAAACGAAAAAAAGACAAGATATCCTTTAAAGAAACGCCGCCGAACAAGAATAAAACGCCGAAGTAAACTAAAACCGCCAAAAGAATCAATAAAAATAAAGGAAGAGCGGCTAAAAAATAAAGTATAAGCGTCATGGGCAAGGCCGATAAAAGATATTTAACGGCTGGTTTAAAGGAAGGCGCCTTTCCCATCGTCCGCAATAAAACAACAACCATTAACGCCGTCACAATCAGTTCAGTCAAAACCGTTGTCATCGCCGCGCCATAATACGAATACTTGGGAATAAAAATAAAATTAGTTGTTAAATTTATAAAGGCGCCGGCGGCATAGATGACCGCCAATTTTTTTTGGCCATCTAAAGAAATCAGCATATTGGAAAAAAGAATTCCTAAAAAGATGATCCCGGCGGCAATAATCAAAATATTTAAGACCCAAGCCGAAAGGATAAAGCCGCTTCCGGCGATAAAAACCATTATTCTTTCGGAAAGGAAAAAAGTCCCCAGAATAAGCGGAATAGCGAAAACAAGCAGGATGTTTAATGTTTCCTGCGAGATTTTGTTAAATTTTTCCCTGTCAGAAAAAGCATATCTTGAAAAAGAAGGCATAACCAACCCGACGAACATTGCCGGGAAAAACAGCAAACTCTCCAAAAACTTATACGCCAAATTATAAATCCCGACATCGGCTGGCGGCTTCATTAAAGAAAGCATAATCGTGTCTAATTTAAAGTAAATCATCGTAAAAATCACCGCTAATCCCAAGGGAAGAGATTTTTTCAGGAGCTTCTTCCAAAAATCAAAATCAAACTTAAATGAAATAGGAATATATTTCAAAGAAAACCAATAAGCCAGAATAAAATTTACCAAAGAACCGGCCACTAAGGCGGCGACGATATAAAAAAAACCCATTTCTTTCCTGACGATAAAAATAACCGAAAGTAATTGAACTAACCGGCCGGAGACTTCCGCCAGCGCCACTTTGTCTGTTTTAAGATATTTCTGGAAAACCCCCATTAAGACCTGCTGATTGGACATCAGCCAAAATCCGATTGCCCCGATTAAAACCCCAAATTTTATTTCTGTCGGATACGGGAAAAACCAAACAATTAACGGCGACAGTCCAAAAATAACCATCCCGGCAAAAAACCTAAGCGTGAAAGCATTGCTGAAAATTTTTGCCTCATCGGCGCCGGGCCTTGAAATTTCTCTCAAGCAAATAGAATAGAGTCCCAGATCGGATAAAATAGTGAAAAAATACAAAAAAGCTAAGACGGTGGCATAATAACCAAAGCCATCCTGACCGAGATAACGGCTGATAAAACCAATAGTAATTAAAGAAAGGGCTAGTCCGATAACCCTAGCCCCTGAAGAAACAAACGAATTGTAGATAATTTTCTTATCCAACATAAAACAAACCGGCATCAGTTATTCAATTGGCTTAACAACTATTCTTCTTTCCGCCCCATCTCCGATGCTTTCTGTTTTGATATTAGGGTTATTAAATAAAGCCAGATGGATAATTCTTCTTTCAAAAGCCGGCATTGGTCGCAGAGTGATAGAAACTTTTTCGGCTAAGGTTTGTTTGGCGATATCTTTGGCTAATCCTCTTAATGACTCAATTTTGTCTTTACGGTAATCATTAACATCAATAATAAACTGAATTGGCTGGCCGTTTTTCTTATTAACTAAAGCCCGGGTAATATACTGAAACGCCTCCAAGTTTTTGCCCGCTTGGCCAATTAGAAAACCGGCTTCTCCTGTTTGAATATTGGCGATAATATCATTTTCAAAACTTCCAACTAAAACATTGCCTGAAATATTTATCTTTTCTAATAGTTTAGAGATTGTTTCTTTAATAATATCTTTTTCTTCCATAATATATCTTTAATATATTTTTTAGCCCGATAATGATTTTTGTTCTTGCCTGGAATTATTTAAAAAAGGAGTAAAGCGCTGTTGAATGATACCAAACAATGTTATCACAAGCCAATAAAGGGGCAGGGCCGCCGGTAAATTTAAAGCGATAAAGATAGTAAAAATCGGCATAAAATAAATCATTTGCTGATTCATTATTGAGGAAAAATCCATTTTACCGGAAGTATTTTGGGCGCTGTTTTTTTTCGGAAGAATCATTTTTGATTGAATAAATTGCAGAAATCCGGCTAAAACCGATAAAATAATACTCCGGCGGGAAAGGTCGATTATGCCTAAAAACATAAAATTAATTACCTCCGGCCTTTGGACAAAATTATATAAATAATCCAACTGATTAAGATTTGAACCAATCGAGAAAACTTGGAAAAGAGCAATTAAAACTGGTAATTGAACCAAAATTGGCAGGCACCCGGCCATTGGATTAACTTTATACTTTTGGTATAAAAGCATTGTTTCCCGCGCCTGATCCTCTTTTTTTTTGAATTTTTTCTGGATCTCTTTTATCTTTGGCTGAAGTTTATTAATCGCTTGTTGTGATTGGATTGATTTTTTAGAAAGGGGATATAACAGAAAACGGATTAAAACAGTCAGGATAATTATCGCCACACCTAAGTCCTGATATGGCAAAAAATTATAAATAAGAATTAAAACATTTAATAAGGGGTAGAAAAGAACTTGATTAAAAAGAGTGAATATAAAACTCATATTATTCTTCAACTAATAGATTGCTTTTTTGGAATAAATTAATTAAATCTTTTTCAATTTCCTGATATTTTTTATTTAAAATATCAGGGCTAACTATAACAACAATATCAAAGCCGGATTTTATCTGTTTAAATTTTAAGCGGACGGATTCTTCTAATATTCTTCTGATATTATTCCTTTTGGTCGCCTTTTTAGAGATTTTTAATCCAACTAAAAAAGCGAAACGAGATATTGTTAGATTATTTTTAAAGAATTTAATCTTAATAATATCTCCTTGTTTATAGCGGCCGTTTTTAAAAACCTTTTTAAAGTCGTTGTCTTTTTTTAGTTTATATTCCTTTGGCAGCATAAATCCCATTAAATACACAAATAAAATCAGACCGAAAGCTTAGCTCTACCCTTCCGCCTTCTTTTAGATAAAACCCGCCGGCCAAATTTTGTTGCCATTCTCATCCTGAAGCCATGGGTTTTTTTTCTTTTTCTCTTTTTTGGATTATAAGTAAAAGACATCTTATAAATTAGACAGTAATTAAATTAAGATTATCACTAAAAAATTTAAAAGTCAAACTTTAATTTTTTTTAGCATTTTGTTTTTAATCCACATTTAATCCACAGATTATTCACAAAATCATAAAATACAAGATTTGTGTATTTCAAATTATAATATATAATAAGGTTGAGATATAAAAATTTCCGCTTAAACTATGGATATTAAAGATCTTTGGCAAATCGTCTTAGGAGAGGTTGAATTAAACACCTCAAGGGCCAACTTTATCACTTGGTTTAAAAACACAAAAATCTACTCTAAAAAAGATGGATTGGTTGTGATTGGCACCCCTAACGGATTTACTAAAGAATGGCTTGAGAATAAGTATAATAAACTAATTTTTAAAATTCTCCGTAATAATTCGCCTGATATTAAAGATATTAAATTTATCATTTCTGGAGAAAAAATAAAGCCGTCTGAACCAATATTAGATCAATCTATTACGGCTATAACGGGAGACCAACTTAATTTTCAAGAATTAAATTTTAATAAAGAAACAAATCTTAATCCCAAATATACTTTTAATAATTTTGTTGTTGGCTCTTTTAACGAATTAGCCCAAGCCGCCGGCCGGGCAATAGTTAAAAATCCCGGCACTCTCTATAATCCCTTATTTATTTACGGCGGGGTTGGCTTAGGCAAAACCCATCTTATTCAAGCGATTGGCAATGAAATTACTAAAAATAACCCCTCTAAAAAAGTAAAATA
>PFWG01000048.1:20622-22776 GCA_002791035.1 Candidatus Portnoybacteria bacterium CG_4_9_14_3_um_filter_43_11
ACTTTTAAAAATAAGTATCATAAAATTGACACCTTAATTATTGATGATATTCAATTTATTGCCGGAAAAGAAAAAACCCAAGAGGAATTTTTTCATACCTTTAACGCTCTTTATCAAAAAAACAAACAAATTATCATTACTTCCGATCGGCTGCCAAAAGCAATTTCAACATTAGAAGAGCGTCTTAGGTCGCGCTTTGAGGGGGGGATGATCGCCGATATTGGCTATCCCGACTTAGAAACACGACTAGCTATTCTTAAAAATAAAATTAAAGAAAAAAAAATAAATATTCCAGAAGATGTTTTGGAGTATATTGCGACTAATATTTCAAAAAATATTAGAGAGATAGAAGGCGCCCTAAATAGAATTATTGCTTATTCTCAAATAAATAATACCATTCCCAATATTGAGACCACCACTAAAATACTTTTTCAAATCATCAATTCGCCCAAAAAAATAACTAACTGTAAAAATATAATTAAAACCGTAGCGGAATTTTATAATATCACTATTAACGACCTAATTGACCGTTCTAGAAAAAAAGAATTAGTTCGCCCTCGTCAAATAACAATGTATTTAATTAGAAAAGAATTAAATAATTCTTATCCGTCTATTGGCGAAAAACTTGGCGGAAGAGACCATACCACAGTAATGTATGCCTGTCAAAAAATTGAAAAAGATATTCAAAAACAAGATTCAATCATTGAAGAATTAAATCTTATTAAAGAAAAATTATACAGTTAATCACAAAACCATCAACAATTTATAAATCAATCTATTAACATTTTATAAAAAAATATCTTTAAGTATAAACTCTAAAAAACTACTTTTCCACAAAAAAATAAGATATAATAACAATAATAATAAATTAAATAAATATATTATTAATTATTAAAATGAATTTAATTTGTCTCCAGGAAAATTTAAAAAGAGCGCTTAATATCACCGGAAGAATTATTGGCCGGAATTTAACTTTACCTATTTTAAATAATATTCTTTTAATAATTGATAATAATAAATTAAAAATATCATCAACTAATTTAGAAATTGGAATTAATACCTGGGTTCCTGGAAAAATAGAAACAAAGGGTGGTATTACAGTTCCGTCTAAAATAATAGGTGATTTTATTAATAATTTACCTAATAAAAAAATAGAGATTAAAACAAAAAACAACCAATTAATTTTAAAATGCGAGAAATTAAAGGCGGTTTTAAATGGATTGCCAGTTGATGATTATCCAATTATTCCAAAAATTAAAGATAAGCCAATAATTAAAATTAGTAGTAATATTTTAAAAGATTCTTTTTCTCAAGTTGTAGAAATGGCTTCGCTTTCGGAGTCGCGGCCGGAAATTTCGGGTATTTTAATGAAGTTTAATAATAAATCAATAAAATTAGCCGCGACAGATAGTTTTCGGTTGGGGGAGAAAAATATAGAAGTAGAAAGTAAAATTGAAAAAGAAAATTCAGTTATTATTCCCCAGAGAACTATTCAAGAATTAATCAGGATTTTGAGTGAAAAAGAAGACGGGTCAGAGCAGGAGGTTGATATTATTTTATCTAATAATCAAATTTTATTTGATTTAGGCAATACCCAGATTATCTCCCGGTTAATAGATGGCCAATACCCAGATTATCAACAGATTATCCCGATTAAAACTCAAACCCAAGTAGTAGTTGATAAAAAAGAATTAATTAATAATATTAAAATCGCCAGTTTATTTAGCGGGAAAACAAATGATATTAAAATTATAATTGAACCAACTAAATCAAGTTTAGAAATTTCATCAAAGAACGCCGATATCGGGGAAAATAAATCACAAATAAAAGCTGAAATAAAAGGGGGTAAATTAGAAGTGTTTTTTAATTACCGCTATTTATTAGATGGTTTGAACAATATTTTTTCAGATAAGGTTGAGATTGGATTAAATGATGGCCTAAAGCCGGTTTTAATTCGTCCGATTGGCGATATTGATTATACTTATATTATTATGCCAATTAGAGTTTAATCTCGATGTTGATATTAAAAAACAACCCCGATTTTACACCGGGGTTGTTTTTTAATATCTATCTTAATTTCTATCCGCGCTAAAAATCAGTCCTAATTATAATTTCGTCCTCTTGACGATTTAAAACCTCATCATAGGCGCGGAC
>PFWG01000067.1 GCA_002791035.1 Candidatus Portnoybacteria bacterium CG_4_9_14_3_um_filter_43_11
TTTTCTGATAGACGCCAGGCGATAACTGAAAAAGGCGTCTTTTTTATACTCTAAAAGCCGGGCTTTCAGTTTTGGATTGAGATTACTCTTCGAAAGGTCGGCGTAGAGTTTTTTTAAACTGCCGAATCTTTTGACCAATTCAACTGCCGTCTTTTCGCCGACGCCCAAAACACCGGGAATATTGTCGGAAGGGTCGCCTTTAAGCGCCTTGAAATCAACGATTTGTTTCGGCTTTAAGCCGTATCTTTTCTCAACTGCTTTAATATTATAGACAGCGACACTGTTAACGCCTTTTTTCAAGTTATACACTTCGGTGTTTTTGTCAATTAACTGTAGAGTATCCAGATCGCCGGTGACAATAATGCTTCTGACTGGCGGCCGATGGCTCGCCGCCTGAGAGACGATCGTTCCAATAGCGTCGTCGGCTTCAAAGCCGCTTTTTTCGTAAATCGGGATATTGAGCGTTTTGACAAATTCTTTAACCAACGGAATCTGGTCGTAGAGATCTTGCGGCGCCTTGACTCTTTTGGCTTTGTATTGGTCGTATTCCAGATCACGAAAGGTCGGTCCGGCCAAATCAAAAGTCGCCGCTAAATAGTCCGGCTTAAGCTCTTTGATCACTCGAAACAAAACGCTAATAAATCCGTAGATGGCGTTGACCAATTGCCCCTTTTTTGTCTTAAACGGAGGTAGAGCGTGATATGCCCGATGAATCAAAGCGTTGCCGTCCAAAATTACCAAGTTTTTCATATAGAATAAGTAAATAGAGTGATTTTCCTTTGATTATTGTTTAAATATTTAAAATCCATCCAAATCGTATCTTCCGGCAAAATCGCTTTTATTTTTTCCGCCCATTCAATCATAACAATGTTTTTATCGGACTTAAGAACTTCATTAAAGTCCAACTCGGCCAAATCAGCGGCATCCCTGATTCGATAGCAGTCAACATGATAGAAATTGCCGCCGTCAAATGAATATTTTTTGAAAATAACAAAAGTCGGACTGGTAATTTTATCCTTAACCCCTAATCCCTTGGCAAATCCTTGGGTAAAAGTCGTCTTACCGCCGCCTAAATCTCCCCTTAGACCAATAATTAAACTTTTGTTTTTCTTTTTTTTCGCTGCCCAAGCTAAAATTTCTCCGGCCTTTTTTGTTTCCTTATCGCTTTTAGTAATGATTTCCATTTTTACCATACCTCCCAAGTATACTATATTTGACCACTTGTCCGAAATAGGGTAAGATTCTAATAATTGACCTATTTAAAACAAAATGATTCCAGACAACAACCAAAAAGAAGAACTTCAAGAAAAACTATTTGGAATTAAGAGAGAAGAAGAAGAAAAGAAAACAGAAATTCTAGCTAAAAAATTCGGTCGGCCCTATCTTAATCTTAATATTCTTTCTGTTGATAAGGATGATTTGTCAATTCTATCGGAAGAATCCGCCCGAGAAGGAGAAGCCGCTGCCTTAAAAAAGACCGGCAGAGTCCTCCATCTTGGCGTCAGAGACCCAGAAAACGAAAAAACGAAAAAGATTATTGAAGATTTAAAAAAACAGGGATACGAACTGAAGGTTTTTGTCGTTTCCTTTAGCGGGCTTAACCGAATTTGGGAAAAATACAAACTAATCGCCCCGGAAGCCGTCTCTCTCAGAGGCGTTTTTAATATCCAGGAAAATGAACTAAGAGAGTTTGAAAAATCACTGGAGACAATTCAAAAGCTTAAAGAAGCAATTACTGATTTACCAACCACAAATCTTTTAGCCACTATTGTTGCCGGAGCGATAAAAATGAACGCTTCCGACATCCATTTTGAGCCGACTAAAAACGACCTCCGTCTGCGCTATCGCATTGACGGCGTTCTTCAGGACGCCGCCAATCTTTCCCAAAAACAATATTTCTTCCTTCTCTCAAGGATTAAAACCCTCTCTGATCTGTTTTTGAATGTTAAAGATATCGGTCAAGACGGAAGATTCACCATAAAAATCACCGGCAAAGAAAAAAGAGCGATTGACGTCAGGGTCTCGGTCTTACCCAGTAATCATGGTGAAACTATTGTTATGCGGCTTTTGGGCACCTCAGCGACTAAACTCAATCTTGACAAATTAGGCATGGAGCCGGAAATGTTTGAGGCAATTAAAACCCAAATCAACCAGCCCAACGGAATGATTCTTTCTACTGGACCGACCGGTTCAGGTAAAACTACCACTCTCTACGCCTGCCTTAATTATGTTAACAAACCCGGAATAAAAATAATCACAGTTGAAAACCCGATTGAATATCAATTAGAAGGCATCACTCAGACCCAGGTTGAAGAAAAAAGCGGATATATTTTTGCCGGGGCTCTTCGTTCTATCGTCCGTCAGGATCCGGATGTCTTAATGGTCGGGGAAATCAGAGACAAAGACAGCGCTGAAATCGCCGTCCAGTTTTCTTTAACCGGCCATATTGTTTTTTCCACTCTTCACACCAATGACGCTGTCGGCGCCGTTCCGCGATTAATCGGTATGGGAGTCGAGCCGTCATCATTGTCTTCGTCATTAAAAATCGTCGTTGCCCAACGTTTAGTCAGGCAACTCTGTCGAGGATGCAAAAAAGAAATCAAGCCGCCAAAAGAAATCCTTGAATCCGTCAATAAAATCATTTCTTCCCTCCCGAAGAATTCGGGAATAAAAATACCCGACCAGATATCATTCTACGAAAGCAAAGGATGCCCCCAATGCCATGGTTTGGGCTATCAGGGAAGAACTGGCATTTTTGAAATTATGGCCGTTGACAAGAAAATAGAAAAACTGATTTTGAACAAAGCCACCAGTTATCAACTCTTTGACCAGGCCGTCGCTAACGGTATGGTTACTCTTGTTCAAGACGCCGTCATTAAGGCGGCTAGGGGCATAACCTCGCTAGAAGAAGTAGAAGGAGTGGTCGGTTCGCTCAAGGTGGCCGCCGAGAAAACAAAAACCCCCCATTAAACTGCGGGCAAAAGCTCCCTGCCTGAGAACAGAGAGAAAGATTTTTCCGAGGATTATCCCAGCCAAAACCAAGATATCCATTTCTAAGAGAAAATCCCAAGAGTCGTATAAAAACGACCCATTGCCCACAGATTAATAAGGGTTTTGAAGCGTATTTTAAAATGGAGAGGACATCTCCATTTGTCTCAATGATAGCAGATAATATAAAAGTTGTCAAGCCAAAACATATGCTTACCGACTCAAAAAAATCAAATGAAGACAAATATTTAGACATCACTCTTCGTCCAAAATCATTTAACGAATATATTGGTCAAGATAAAACCAAAGAAAACTTGTCTATTTTGATTGAAGCCGCTAAAAAAAGACGCGAATCAATTGAACATGTCCTTCTGTACGGCAGTTCCGGACTGGGCAAAACGACTTTGGCCCATATTATCGCCAGAGAAATGGGCAACAATATCAAAATCACTTCGGGGCCGGCGATTGAAAAAGTCGGCGATTTGGCGTCGGTTTTAACTAACCTCCAAGATGGCGACATCCTTTTTGTGGACGAATGCCACCGGATGAACAAAACCGTAGAAGAAACACTTTATCCAGCCATGGAGGACTATGTCTTAGATATTATTTTAGGTAAAGGCCCTTCAGCCAAGACCATCCAGCTGGAACTGCCCAAATTTACCCTCATCGGAGCCACCACCAGAATCGGTTTGTTGTCTTCTCCTCTGCGCAGCCGCTTTGGCGCCACCTATCGACTGGATTTTTATCGAGACGAAGATATTGAAAAGATTGTCGCCCGTTCAGCTAATATTTTAGGCGTCCAGATAAAAAACCAGGAGGCGCTAAAAATCATCTCCCGACGCTCGCGCAAAACGCCGCGCGTCGCCAACCGCTTGCTTAAAAGAGTCCGCGATTTCAGCCAAGTCAGAAGCGACGGTGTCATAGACAAAAAAACCGCCGAACAGGCCTTAAAAATGCTGGAAATAGATCAGTACGGGCTGGAACCGGCCGACCGCCATATTTTAGAAGTTATTATCAATAAATTCAACGGCGGGCCAGTTGGGCTAAAGGCGCTCACCGCCACTTCCAACGAAGAAGCCGAGACCATCGCTGATGTCTATGAACCATATCTTTTACAAATGGGCTTCCTGGCGCGCACTCCGCGCGGCCGCGTCGCCACCAAACTCGCTTACAACCACCTAAAAATAAAGTACAATGAAGAGCAGGAAAGATTGTTTTAAAATAAGAAATACTTTTCTAGTCATAACAGCTATTCTCTTGTTTTTTATTTCGCCTCATTTCGCCCTGGCAAATAATCCTGATGTTGCTATTAATGAAATCGCCTGGATGGGAACAGATATCTCTAGCGATGACGAATGGATTGAACTGTACAACCAGACCAATCAGGATATTGATTTAGCCAGCTGGATTTTAAAAGCGGCTGACGAGTCGCCTAAAATAAACCTTTCTGGAATAATAGCCGCCAATGGCTATTTTTTACTTGAACGGACTGACGATACTAGCGCGCCCAGCGTCGCGGCTGATTTAATTTATACCAAAGCCCTGTCTAATTCTGGAGAAAAACTTGAACTTTACGATAAAGATGGGATTTTGATTGATTCGGCTGATTTTTCCGAGAAATGGCTTTGGGGCGACAACTCCACCAAGCAAACTATAGAAAGAACCAAGAGCGGCTGGCAAACAAGTTTAAATCCCGGCGGTACGCCTAAGGCGCCGAATAGCTCCGGTGACGAAACGCCGGCCGAAGATAACCAGCCAGAAAGCGATGATTCAGCGGATTTCAAGCCGGCAACCGATTACCCGCCCGTTGCCGACGCCGGGCCGGATATTACCGCCCAAGCCGGCCAGGAGATATCTTTTGACGGCAATCTGTCTTCCGACCCAGACTGGGATAATCTGTCTTATTTTTGGAATTTCGGCGACGGCGCCGCCAGCGCCGAAAAAAATCCTTCCCATACCTATAACTTTCCCGGCCAATATATCGTTTCGCTTTCCGTTGAAGACAATAAATTCACCGCCCTTGACACCGCTATTATTAATATCTACTCGTCTTCCGTTGTAATTAGCGAATTTACGCCTGACCAATGGATTGAGTTGTATAACCAAAATGATTATATCGCCAATTTAAGCGGCTGGAAATTGAATGATTTTGTTTTTCCAGACAATACTCTTATTGCCCCCGGCCAATATCTGGTTTTAGACCAGCCGGATTGCTCCGGCGATATCCAGTTATTTTATCCCGACGGCTCTTTGGTTAGCCAGGTCGCCCATTCAGAGAATAATCCAAACGGTCAATGTGTCGCCTTTGACGGCTTCAGTTATTATTGGAGCGAAATTTCCACTCCCGGGTTGGCCAATATTATTTCTTCCGCTGGATTAGCGGAAAAAGACGATAGCAACGCCAGCCCGGCAGCAAAAGAAGTTCAAGCAATGCCGGAAGGTTCCGACAAAATAGTCCTCGCTCAAAACAACCAGTACCCTGTCAATAACCCGGCCACAAAAGAAAGCGCCGAAAACGAAAGCCGCCAAGCCGGATTGGCGGCGGCAGAAAACAATATTCTTTCCAGTCAGACCGTCAATATTTCCCAAAACACCTTGTCTGAGCAAAGAGCCAAAATGATTCTGGTCCTTTCAATTATTATCTCTGGTTCCTTGATGGTCGCCTGGATTATGATTCTGATTAAGAAGAAATTCGCCTAAAATCTCATTGACAATCGGTTTTGCCCGATTGTATTATTAAGATAGCGATAGAAAGATGAAACCATCGGAAATCACCCCCAAAAAAATAAAACAACTCTACGAAACTAAGAAAATATCTTCGCCTAAAATAGCTAAGATTTATAACTGTACTCCCGAATACATCCGACACCTGTTGAGAAAATACAAAATCAGGATAAGGACGAAATCGGGGGCAAGAAAACTTCTTTTTAATATTAGTATCCCCAAAGAAAAACTAAGAACCCTTTATTTGAAAGAGAAACTACCGTCTTCCGAAATTGCCAAAAAGTTTGATTGCAGTCCATCTTTGATAATAAAAAAACTAAGGGAATACTATATCCCCGTTCGGACAATCAAAGAAACCCGGTCATTGTTAAAACCTCGCTCCCCACAAAAAGATTTTTCAAAGAATCCAAAAGAAAAGGCATACCTAATCGGATTAAGAATAGGCGATCTTCATGTGTATTCCACGAGCGAAACCAGCCCTACGATTTTTGTCCATACAAATTCTACACAACTGGAATTTATCCGATTATTTGAAAATCTTTTTTCTCCCTATAACAAAGCTCGCAAGACAGGACCCGACAAAAAGAATGCGATTTCTATTCGGTGTTCCCTTAATAGATCTTTTAACTTTTTGTTAAATAAAGAAGATTTGATTGAACCGTGGATTTTAAAAAATAAAGAATATTTCGCCTCGTTTTTAGCAGGATACATAGACGCTGAAGGTAGTTTTTGTTTATGCGTGGGTAATGCTGTTTTCAGTATCAAATCACAGGATAAAAATGTTTTAAGTCAGATTCGCAAAAAACTCATTGAGTTAAAAATCCTATTAAGACCTTCTCAATTAGCACGCAAAAAAGGAACAAGGGATTCAAAAAACATAGTATCCAATAAAGATGTTTATGCCATTTACATATATCGTAAAGATTCGCTTTTAAACCTAATCAAACTGATAAATCCTTATCTAAAATACACTAAAAGAAGACGGGATATGAAGATTGTAGAAAATAATATTATCTTAAGAAATAAAAAATATAACTGCCGACAAGATGTCAAATGGTTTAGAGAATATTTAAAAGAAGGTATAGCAATATGAGTGGGCATAGCCACTGGCATAATATCAAATTCAAAAAAGAATTGACGGATAAAAAGCGCGGGAAGACCCTTTCTAAGATCTCCCGCTTGATTACTGTCGCCGCCAAAGAAAAAGGAGCCGACCCGGAAACAAATCCAAAACTAAAACTGGCGATTG
>PFWG01000062.1:0-714 GCA_002791035.1 Candidatus Portnoybacteria bacterium CG_4_9_14_3_um_filter_43_11
TTTAGAAAAAAGACACCAAGGACTCATCTTAAAATATTAGATGGTCAGCTTTTATCTTTCAGTAATATTAAAAAACAAATTATTAAGGAAAAGCCGGATTTTGAAGATAAAAAATGGTTTAGCGAATTTTATCGGTTAGCTCTTAAAAATAAAAATCCTTTGCCAAGTTTTAATACTATTGTCAAAGTTGGCTCTTTGAATAATTTAATGATCAAAAAAATGAAGCAAATTAATATTAATCATGTTACTTTTAAATTTGCCAATAAGCTTTCTAAATTTAGGCAGGTTGACGGGATAGTAGCAAGTCAATTTATGCCTTACCCCAATACTTATGCTTGGAAGATGTTGCTGTCTAAAGTTGGCGATAAATATGCGGATACCGATAATCCGGATTTTCGTCAGATCCAATTAGATTGGCAAAGCCATTTTTGCGCTGTGGGTGATAAGAATTTAGGCAAAGCTGCCAACATAATTAATCAATTAAGGTAAAATTATGAAGCGGGCTGACATTAAAATTGGGTTTGGCTGTAACAATCATTGCCTTTTTTGCGTTCAGGGGGATAAGCGCGATTTTTGCTTTCGCAAAAAAAAAGAGGAGGTTGAAAGGGCGATGGATGAAGCCAAGAGCGGCGGCTCCGACGAAGTCGTCTTTACCGGCGGGGAGCCGACTCTTCATCCTAATTTTTTGGATATTGTCAGATATGCTAAAAAAAT
>PFWG01000062.1:738-885 GCA_002791035.1 Candidatus Portnoybacteria bacterium CG_4_9_14_3_um_filter_43_11
GACCAACGGCCGCCTGTTCGCCTACAATGATTTTTGCTTAAAAACCATTCAGGCCGGCGCCACCCAATTTTCGCCGGCCGTGCACGGCCCCAACGCGAAAATTCACGATTTTTTGACTACAGTCAAGGGCAGTTTTAAGCAAACCAC
>PFWG01000062.1:908-1050 GCA_002791035.1 Candidatus Portnoybacteria bacterium CG_4_9_14_3_um_filter_43_11
AACTTAATCAGTATGTTTTGACCAATACCGTGATTACTTCCAAAAACGCCCGTTATCTGCCTCAAATCGCCCGGCTGCTAATTGATTTGGGCGTTGACCAGTTTCAGTTTGCTTTTCTCCATATTTCCGGCACGGCCAAGAA
>PFWG01000009.1 GCA_002791035.1 Candidatus Portnoybacteria bacterium CG_4_9_14_3_um_filter_43_11
AAAAATGTTGGAAAAACAGGTAAAAAAACAAAGAAGAGCCAAACGCGTCAGGACGAAAGCCAAAGCGGGAAATCGTCCGCGTCTTTCCGTTTTTCGCAGCAACCGGCATATCAGCGCTCAGATTATTGACGATAAAAATGGCCAAACGTTATTTTCATTCAGTGACATAAAATTAAAGAACCAAAATAAGATGGCTAAAATGGAAGCCGCCAAAGAAATTGGCAAAAAAATAGCGCAAGCAGCCCTAAAAAGCGGGCTAAAAAAAGTTGTTTTTGACCGAAGCGGATACAGGTATCACGGTCGGGTAAAAGCGCTGGCGGAAGGAGCCAGAGAAGGAGGATTAGTATTTTAGTTATCAATTTTCAAACATTATGAGAAGAGAATTAGAGAAAAGGGAATATGAGCAGAAACTTCTTGGTATCGCTCGGGTTGTCCGGGTTGTGGCCGGCGGCCGCCGTTTTAGGTTTAGAGCAGTGATGGTAATCGGAGACAAAAACGGGCGAGTCGGGGTCGGCGTCAGTAAAGGACGGGACGTCAGCATCGCGGTTGAGAAAGCGATTGCCAACGCCAAAAAGAAAATGATTAAAATTCCAATTGTCAACGAAACTATCCCTCACAGCGTTGAAGCGAAATTTAGCAGCGCTAAAATAATGCTTAAGCCGGCGGAAAGAGGAAAGGGAATAGTTGTTGGCGGCGCGGCCAGAGCAGTGTGCGATTTAGCCGGCATCAAGAATATTTCCGGGAAAATTTTAGGAAAGACAAAAAACAAACTTAGCAATGCCAGGGCGACTATTTTGGCGTTGAGCAAGTTGCGGCTGAAAGAAATCGACGCCGAAGGCGTTAAGCGGAGCAAACAAAAAATTGACTTGGGGAAAAGCAAGGAAAACGAACAAAAATAGTATGCAATTACACGAATTAAAAGTTATTCATAAAAACAAATCCCGCAAAAGAGTCGGCCGGGGAGGAAAAAAGGGAACTTATTCGGGAAGAGGAGTCAAGGGGCAGAAATCAAGAGCGGGCAGAAAGCCGCGTCTTGGTTTTGCCGGCGGAGATACGACAATTGTTAAACGTTTGCCCAAACAGAGAGGGACAGTCGGCAAGGTTCCGATTAGAAAAGGGATAAGGCCGTTTTGGTTGACGTCTAAGCCGGTAATTTTGAACTTGGGCGACATTAAAAAGGCCTTTTCCGGAAAAAAGAAAGAAGAAATTGTTTCTCCCAAGACCTTGCTTAAAAAGGGAATAATTGGGAAAATCAGAGGTAGAATTCCCCGGGTTAAAATCTTGGGAAAAGGCGCTTTTGAAGCGGCGGGCAGTTTAAAATTTAGAGGCGTGAAATTATCAAAGAGCGTTCAAAAGAAAATATGAAATGGCTGGAAAAAATCACTCAGATTTTTAAGATAAAGGAATTGCGAAAGAAAATCATTTTCGTTCTTTTGATTTTTGTCGTTTTTAGGATTGCCGCCAATATTCCGGTTCCCGGCATTGATACTGAACAGCTGAAGAGTTTTTTCTCTAACAACCAATTATTCGGACTCTTGAACATCTTTACTGGCGGGGCAATGAGTAATTTGTCAATTATTATGCTTGGACTTGGTCCGTATATTACCGCCACCATTATTATGCAGCTTTTAACGATGATTTTTCCGCAGATCGAGGTGCTTTATAAAGAGGAAGGTGAAGCCGGCCGGCAGAAATTCAACCAGTATAGCCGGATGCTGACTGTTCCCCTGGCCGCGCTTCAGGCATACGCGATGTTGACGATTTTGGGGCGGCAGGGCATTTTAGGCAGCCTGTCCGTTCTCCAATGGATAATTTCCATTTCGGTTATTACCGCCGGCGCCTTGTTTTTGATGTGGCTGGGGGAATTGATTTCGGAAAAAGGAGTCGGTAATGGCGTTTCCCTTTTAATTTTCGCCGGGATTGTTTCCGGAGTTCCCTTGTCAATAAGAGAATTGGCCGTTACCTACGATCCGTCAAAAATTCCGTCTTATTTTGCTTTTTTCGCTTTGGCTCTGATTATCACCGCCAGCGTCGTCGTTATCACTGAAGGCCGGCGCAATATCCCGGTTTCATACGCCAAGCGCGTCCGGGGTAATAAAGTTTATGGCGGCGTCTCTACTTATCTGCCTCTGAATGTTAATCCAGCCGGTGTTATTCCGATTATTTTCGCTTTGTCAATTATGCTTTTCCCCGGGATGATCGCCAGTTTTTTGGGCACCTCTAATATTCCGGCGATTTCCAATGCCGCCCAGGCGATGGGCCGGCTTTTCCAAAATCAGTGGTTTTACGGCATTTCTTATTTCATCCTGGTCGTCCTTTTCACCTATTTCTACACCGCGGTGACTTTTGACCCAAAAAACATCGCTGGGAATCTTCAAAAAATGGGCGGGTTTGTGCCGGGGATTCGTCCGGGCAAGCCGACCTCCGATTTTCTCTATTTTATCCTCAATCGAGTTCTTCTTTTCGGCGCCATTTTCTTGGGTACGATTGCGGTTTTGCCCTCCATTATTCAGGGTTTAACCGGCATCGCTACTTTTGAATTTGCTGTCGGCGGCACCGCTCTTTTAATCGTTGTCTCGGTCGCCCTAGAAACGGTCCGTCAAGTCAGCTCGCAATTGACTATGCGCGATTATGAGGGGTTGTAAATATTATGGCAAAAAACAAACCTAAAATTATTATCCTTCTTGGCCGATCGGGAAGCGGCAAGGGAACGCAAGCCAAACTCTTAATTGATGACTTTGGTTTTGACTATTTAGGCACCGGCGATCTGCTTAGGGAAAGAGTGAAAGAAAATGATTTTTCCGGGAAAAAACTTAAACAGGAGATGGATAAAGGCGAAAGGGTTTCAACTTATTATGTTTTTCAGCTTTGGGGCAAGGCCGCCGAAAAGATAAAAGAAAAACCAAATTTAAAAGGAATTATTATTGACGGCAGCCCCCGTTCTCTTTTGGAAGCGGAGTTAATGGATGGCCTTTTGGATTGGTACGAGTGGGAAAATATTAAGGTAATTCTAATTGATATTTCCCCCCAAGAGGCCTTTGACCGACTGACTAAAAGAAGAATGTGTAAAATGTGCGGCCGGCTGATTCCTTGGGTTGGGACTTTTAAGGATTTGAAGGTCTGCGACCAATGCGGCGGAGAATTAATAGAGAGAGCCGATGACGCCCCGGCGGCAATTAGAAGAAGAATGGATTATTTTAAAAAAGACGTTGAGCCGGCGATAGAGTATTACCAGAAGCGGAAAAGATTGATTGAAATAGACGGCGAGCAGTCGATTGAAGACGTCTATCGTAATGTCAAAAAGGCCGTTTCAAAGGTATAGTCAAGATTAAATGAAATAACTTAGAAATGATTCCAATAAGAACGCCGCAAGAAATTGAAATAATGTCTCAAGCGGGCAAAATCCTGGCGGAAGTGATAAGAGAAATAAAGACGATGATTGCGCCGGGAATTGCCACCAACGAGCTGGATAAGGCCGCCGAAGGTCTTATTTTAAAATCCGGCGCTCAACCGGCCTTTAAAGGTTACCAGGGATTTCCCAAGACGCTCTGTGTTTCAATCAATGAGCAGATTGTTCACGGCGTCCCCTCTGAAAGAATCATCAAAGAGGGCGATGTCGTCGGATTGGATTTGGGCATTGTCTATCGCGGCTACTACGCCGATATGGCGATAACCTTGCCGGTTGGTTCGGTTGAGCCGGAAACGATGCGCCTGATAAAAGCGACTAAAAAAGCCCTTAAGCGGGCGATTGCCCGGGCCAAACCGGGCAAAACCTTGGGCGATATCTCTCACGCTATTCAAGGGCATATTGAAGACCAGGGGTTTTCCGTTATCCGCGACTTATGCGGACACGGCATTGGCCGAAAACTTCACGAAGAACCGGAAATTCTTAACTACGGCCAAAGACACAAAGGACCGGAACTAAAACCAGGAATGATTTTGGCCATAGAACCAATGGCGGCAATAGGAAAACCGGGGATAAAAAAAGGCCCGGACGGCCACAGTTATCAAACCATTGACAATAGTATTTCAGCTCATTTTGAGCACACTGTCGCTATTACCGCCCAAGGCCCGCGAGTTCTGACAGAGTAATAAATCTCATCCCTCGAAATTTTTTCGCGCTTTACCCTTATTTCTTTTTCTCGATTTCGTCTTTTATTTTCCCAACAAATTTATTTACTTTTACTGGGCCTAGATCGCCCTTTTTTCTATCTCGGACGGCGACTAATTTGGCCTTTTGCTCTTTTTCCCCCACAATCAAAAGATAGGGGATTTTTTGCAGTTCTCCGTGGCGGATTTTCCGGCCTAAGGTTTCGTCGCTGTCGTTTAATTCCGTCCGGATATTTTCTTCTTTTAAGCGCTTGGCAACTTTCTCGGCGTAAGCGTTAAATTTTTGGCTGATGGGAATAATCTGGGCTTGGACCGGGGAGAGCCAGACCGGAAAGGCGCCGGCGTAGTGTTCTATCAGAAAAGCCATCGTTCTTTCCAGACAGCCGATTGACGAGCGATGAATAGCCATCGGTCTTTTTTTGTTGCCTTTTTCATCAATATAGGTCAGGTCAAATTTTTCGGGCAAATCAAAATCAATTTGGACGGTAAAGGCGGTCTCTTCTTTGCCGTTGACATTTCTCAATTGAATGTCCAGTTTGGGTCCGTAAAAAGCCGCTTCTCCTTCCGCCTCCGCATATTTGGTTTTTATCTTATCTAATATCTTTTTCATTTGCGCCTGGGTTTCTTTCCATTCTTTCGGCTTGTTGACATATTTTTTCTTGTCTTTCGGGTCCCACTTGGAGAATCTATACCAGTAGTCGTCAATGCCAAATGTTTTCATAACATATTCTATTAATTCCAAGACCCCTTTAAATTCTTCTTCAACCTGGTCGGGACGGCAAATAATATGAGCGTCAGCCAAAGAAAAGGCCATTACTCGAATCAGTCCGGATAGTTCTCCTGATTGTTCTTTGCGGTACTGTTTGGCGATTTCGGCGTATCTCAAAGGCAGTTCGCGATAACTTCTCGGCCGGGAAGCGTAAATCATAAACTGATGCGGACAGGTCATCGGCCGAAGAACATATTCTTCACCGTCAATATTCATCGGCGGATACATATTGTCTTGGTAGTGCTGCCAATGGCCGGATTTTTTATATAATTCCACTTTGGCCATATCGGGAGTATAGGTTCGCAGATATCCTCTTTTGGTTTCTTCGTCTGTGATGAACCTTTCCAGCTCCTGTCTGATAATCGCGCCCTTGGGAGTCAATAGCGGAAGTCCCTTGCCGACCAGGTCGGAAAAAACGAACAAGTCCAGTTCTTTGCCCAACTTGCGGTGGTCTCTTTTTTCGGCCTCGGCCTGTTGGTTGAGATAATCTTTTAGTTCTTTTTCGGTGGCAAAAGCGACGCCGTAGACGCGGGTAAGCATTTTGTTTTTTTCGTTTCCCCGCCAGTAAGCGCCGGCGATTTTAGTCAGCTTAAACGCCTTGGGATTGATTTCTTTAGTTAATTTGACATGAGGGCCTTTACATAAATTCTCAAACCAATCGGACCGGTAAAAGCTAACCTTTTTTTCACCGGCCTTTTTTAATTCTCTTATCACCTCGCTTTTATACGGGTCTTTTTTGTAGAGTTTTAGGGCCTCGCTAAAACTCATATTATGCTGTTCAAATCTAATGTTTTGCTTAATTAATTCCTTAATCCGTTTTTCCAATTTGGGCAGCAGTTCCGGCGAAATCGGTTCCGGCAGGCCGTAATCCTGATAAAAACCGTTTTCTATGGCTGGTCCGACGCCTAAACCTGCTTCAGGATATATTTCCATAATCGCCATGCTCATCAGATGAGACAAAGAATGGCGTATTCTTTCTAATTGCGGTTCTTCTTTTTGAGGCATAGTTTTTTATTAATCTGTAAATTAGATACGATTACGGGCGAATCGTGCACCAACCACTTTCATTAGGAGCGTTTCCAGGACAGTTCGTTCCTTGACCGCTCGGCTCCATATTGAATTGAAGAATAAAAGTTGAGCCACATCGGAGGTATATTTATAGACCAAATTTGGCGTTCCTGAATCCTGAAGCGGGTCCAGTGGCGTTTTTGAGAGATAATCTGGTTCTAAACCGGAAATAAAATCTGGACCGACAAGAGGAAGATGGCTATAATCACTGTCGCCGCCATCATTATTATCAATGGGATAGCTTTGATAGCCGTCATTATACAGATTCAAGGCAGTCATAATCTGGAGTATATCGCTCATTCTTCTCTTGTTTCTGGCGTCCCTTTTGACCTTAGTTAAGCTGGCTAAGGACAAGGAGGCCAGAATTCCAATAATAGCGACGACAACCAACAATTCAATTAAGGTAAACCCTCTTTTCTTGTTCATTCCTTGTTCTACTCTAATACCTTAACACTCTCGCACAGGATTTTCAAGTTTTCGTCGCGATCGCTCAGCCGCCCGCTGACTAAAACGATTTTGTCTTCTTGCCAGGCCGGCGCGGTCTGCTCTAAGACCTTCGGGAAAACAATGGTTTCAAACCGGCCGGTCAGGTCCTCAATTTCAACAAAAAGCATCGGCTGGCCGTTGCGGGTGTTGATTTTTTTTATTCGGTTGATTATCCCGCCGATTTTTATCCGACGGCCGGACTGATTTCTTGAAATCTGTCGGTAGGAAGTAGTCAGTTTTTCCAGTTTTTTGCGGTATCTCTCCAGCGGATGCTCGGAGATATAAAGGCCAAGGAGTTCTTTTTCCCAAGCCAGCATTTCATTTTTATTGGCTGGCGCGACTGACGGAAGCGCAAAAGACGGAATGGCAACATTGGTTTCGGCGCCGAATAAACTGACTTGGCCGCTTTGCCTGGCGCGTTGGGTTTCTCTGGCCAAAGAGAGCATTTGTTCCATGCCGGCCAAGAGTTGATTTCTTTCTCCAAAGCCGTCCAAAGCGCCGCATTTGACTAAACTTTCCAGCGATTTTTTATTGAGGTCTTTTGACTCTACCCGTTCAATAAAATCAGCGATTGACTGGTATGGTCCATTGGTCTTTCTTTCGTTGACGATGGCAGAAACGATGTTATGGCCGACATTTTTAACGGCATTAAGGCCGAAACGAATAGTCATATTGCCGGCTTTGGTAAAGTCGCAGTCGCTTTCGTTGGCGCTGGGGGGCAGGACTTTTATTCCCATTTGTTTGCACTCATCTACCAAAAAGGCGATTCGCTCAATGTCGTTTTGCTCGGAAGTCATCAGCGCCGCCATAAACTCGGTTGGAAAATGAGATTTGAGATATGCGGTCTGATAGCCAATAAGGGCGTAGCAGACAGAATGGGCTTTATTGAATCCATACTGGGCAAATGGTTCAATTGTTTGCCAGATTTTGACGGCGGTTTTTTTCTCCAGCCCATTGGTGACCATGCCTTCAATCATTTTGTCCTTTTGCTCATCAAGCAGTTTTTTGATTTTCTTGCCGACAGCTTTTCTTAAAACATCGGCTTCGGGCAGGGAAAAACCGGCCAGGTCTCGGGCAATGCGCATCAATTGTTCTTGATAAACCATTACTCCGTAAGTGTTTTCAAGAATTGGCTTCAGTTTTGGATGGAGATACTCAATTTCTCTCAGTCCGTGCTTTCGGGCGATAAATTCCGGGATAAATTCTATTGGGCCCGGCCGATACAAGGCGACGAGAGCGACAATATCTTCAAATTTCGTCGGCTTTAATTGTTTAAGGCATCTTTTCATACCTCCGCTGTTATGCACAACAAAACCATTGGCAACGAAGTTATTCCCCGGCGCTTTCATGACAATATCATAAGTTGTTTCTTTTTTGCCCGGTTTGATTTCTTTGACTTCAAGAAATTTAAAGCTTCTTTTAGTAGGAATGATAGGACATTCCCACTTAACTAGGTTTTTGTATTTGATGGATAATTCCGCGAATTTTGTGGCGCTAATTAAAACGAAATTATATTGAGGGTATTGTTTTTGGAATAATTCCATCTTTTTTTGGTCCAACTCATGAAGCCATCCCTTAATTTCGTAGAAAGTGTTGGTATTCTTGACATAAAAGTCCGGAGTATAGTGAAGAGTTTCGCCACCGCTATTTTTTAATTCGAATGTTTTTGATTCGTATTCATATTCAACTTTATAGAGATTTAAAATTCTGGCAAAATCGGCTTCCCAATTAGAACGGACATAATGACCTAAATCTTTCCGGTACCCCCCTTTTCTATGCGGGGACTTTCTGCCAAACATTGGATTATTTTCTCCTCTAAATCTTTCGGATAATTTCTTTTTTATTTCCTTTGACTTCTTTATTCCGTAGAAGTCATCAAATGTTCTTCCTAATAAGGCCTTAGAAATTTTCTGACCGGTGTGTTGTAAAATTAAACTGGTTTCTTTTGTGAGTCCTTGATTCCATGGAGTTCCTCCTTTTTCATAAAATATCTTTCTGGCCCTAGAAATTTTTTCTCTTGATTTTGGTTTACTTGGATTTCTATAAAAAGTGGCGGAGCATTTGTAACAGAAATTACTTTTTCCTTCTTTTTGTCCGCTTATTTGTTTCCTGCAACTTTGGCAAGTGTTATAAACTAAGTGTTTTGCTTTTGATTTTATTAAAATTTTTTCACCCTCTTTGATATCTTTTAATTGTTTCCATCCATTTTCGGTGAGAAAATAATGATCCGGCGTTGCTTTGATGTACCAATTATTTTCTGCTACTAAAATGAGGGTTTCTTTCTTGCCGGCGCAGCAAACATCAATAATTTGATTTTTGTGTATCGCGCCTTCGTCTAAGTAAACTGATTCCAATGCCTTTTTGTCTTTTCGCTTATATAACCCTTTAATCGTAGTGTTAGAAACTATAGTGTCTCCAGATAGACATTCCAATTGAAACACGCCGACGCTATTAGATTGCTGGAGCAGATGAAAAGTTTTCTTGTCATTAAGGGGGATGTTGTTGATTTCAGCTTCCTGGCCGGACAGTTCCCTAATTTGATTAAGGGTGTTTTGGATAACAGTCAAGGTTTTTAGGCCTAAAAAATCCATTTTTAGCAGGCCGAGGTCCTCAATGGCGTGCATTTCATATTGAGTGACAACGCTTTCATTATCCTGAGTCGGGTGCTGGCAGGGGACGGACTTGTCTAGTGGTTCTTTAGTGATGACGACGCCGGCGGCATGAGTAGAAGCGTGGCGGGCGACCCCTTCCAGCTTTTTAGCCATATCAATCAGTCGCTTGGTGTTTTCATCCGATTCATAGGCATTATGGAGTTCCTGTGAATCGTTGACAGCGTTTTCCAAAGTAGAACCGAAAGGAATCATTTTTGCTACTTGGTCGCAAAAAGCATAGGAATATTCCATTGCCCGACCGACATCGCGGACCGCGGCTCTAGCGGCCATTGTCCCAAAAGTGATAATTTGAGCAACATGGTCATGGCCGTATTTTTGCCGGACATAATCAATAACTTCGTCGCGCCGGTCATCGGCAAAATCCAGGTCAATATCCGGCGGAGAGATTCGTGTGCTTTCAATCTTTTTACGAGGGTTGAATTTGCCTTGAGGCAGTTGAGATGTTATTCCGAGGGCAAACGCGACAAAGCTGTTAATATCGTTTTTATCTCCCTGTTTTTTCTGTAGATAAAGATTGTGGAAATCATCAATTAACCCGAATTTTTCTATTTGCTCCAATTCAAAACCTAATCTCTTTTGGTCAAGATCTGTTCTTTGCCGACAAACTTCTTTTAATTCTTCAAATTTTCCCATGATAGAAATTCTTTACGAAGATATATTTACGTTTGAGAAAATAATTTGAGTTACGATAAAGATAATCGACGAATTTTTTGACATCTTCCTTGCGAAAAAGGCGCAGTTGATAACTTCCTTTGCCGCCGCCCCTGTCGTCAAATCTTATTTTATGAAAAGTTATCTTTAACTGTTTTTCTAACATACTCTTGATTTCTTTGGAAAATTGATAAGAAGCAGAGGACAAAGCGGAACAAAGATAGATATATCTGTTACTTTCCCGTTTATCTAAATAGAAGCTTCCGTCGCCGTCGTACATTCCTCGCAAAAAGTGTCTTATTAATTTTTCCGGAATTAAGGGAATGGATAATTCTTTCCAGCTTTTTCTCGGCATTACGCCCAAATTAATTAATGAATTACGCAAATTTTGGTTACTGATTATTAAACAAAAATAATTTTTGTATTGATGGATGGGGCTAGTCGTCTCTAACAGTTTTCTACAGGTTTCAATCATATCTCTGTCATTTGAGGAGATATTAATGTGATTGCTTTTACTGGAAACACTGCCGTCGGAAAAAATTATTCCTAAAAGGTAGGCCTTGCCTTCAGAATCAATTTTATCAAAAAATTTTTCATTAACTTTGTAGGCCCTACTTTTTATATTACATTGATTGCTGCAAAAAATTTGATGAGGATTTCTAGATCTATATCCGAATACAGATTTACAGGTCGGACAAATTTTATCGTCGCGATTATATTTACGACGCGCCTTTGATGAGCATTTTTCGCCGCAATATTTTCGATTGCGAGTTTCTCTTTTATTTACAAACTCTTCGTTGCATTGAAGGCAAATTTTTTGGTAGGCCGCATTTTTTCGGAAACTATTATAACAAGCAAGGGAACAAAAGCGGGCGGCAGATTCTCGATAATTGTGTATATAAAACTCTTTTGAGCAGGACTGGCAGATTTTTTTAATCATGAATTCCAAAATCCTCTTTATTCAAAAAGTATGTTTCTTTAACACTCAAGAATCTTTCAAAGAGCAAATCATATTTTAGCGGGTCAATGTCGGTAATGTTCAAAAGATGGGAAACAATGGAGCCGGCGGCGCTTCCTCGGCCCGGGCCGCAGACAATGCCGTTGGACTTGGCCCAGTTGATGAAATCGGCGACGATAAGAAAATACGAGGCGAAACCGGTTTTGGCAATAACTTTCAATTCGTAGTCCAGTCGTTCCAGAACTTTTTCTATCGGGCTGTCAAATTGGCGCTTCTTCAGCCCCTCCAGGCAAAGTTTTTTGATGTAGTCGTCGGGTGCTTCGCCGGTTGGAACCTCAAACGAAGGTAGCTGGATTTTGCCCAGTTCAAACTCAAAATTGCACGCTTGAACGATTTTTTGAGTGTTGGCTATCGCTTCGGGGATATGCTTGAAATCCTGAATCATTCTTTCCGTCGACCGAAGGGAAAAATCGTCGTCTTTCATCGTCAGCCGCCGCTGATCGTCCACTTTTTTGTCGGTCTGAATACTCATCAAGACATCTTGAGCTTCGGCGTCTTCGGGTCTGATGTAGTGAACGTCGTTGGTGGCGACCAAGGGGATGCCGCATTTTCTTGCCAGTTCAATCATGGCTTTATTGACCGGTTCCTGGCTGGACAGGCCGGGGTGGTGTTGGATTTCAAGGTAAAAATTTTCCGGACCGAAGATTTTTTGGTATTCCCGGGCGGCTTCCTCCGCTTCCTTTATTTTGCCGGCGGCAATTTTTTTAGGAACTTCGCCGGAAAGGCAAGCAGTCAGGGCGATCAGACCCTGGCTATGTTTTTTTAGGAGTTCTTTGTCTATGCGCGGCTTGTAATAAAAGCCGTCCAAATACGCCTTGGTGGTCAATTTGACCAAATTGCGGTAACCAGTGTCGTTTTTGACTAAAAGAACAAGATGATTGAGTTTGTTGTCAATTCCCGGTTGGCGGTCAGCCATAGTTCGGGGAGCGAGATACATTTCGCTGCCGATAATGGGACGGATACCTCTTTTTTTGGCCTTCTGATAAAACTCGACTACGCCATACATAGAGCCATGGTCGGTTAAGGCGATGGAAGACATCTTCAACTCCTGGCACATATCCAAAATCTGGTCTATTTTAGCCAACCCGTCTAACAGAGAGTAATGAGAGTGAACATGTAAATGAGTGAATTTCATAATCAGATTATATCACTAGAGAAATCTTATTCGCTCGGAAATGAAAATACATTTTCATTTCGCTTGCTCATTACGATTATATCACTTTTATGTCTTTGGGCAAACTGCTTGAAAACGGCGTATTTTCGCGATATAATAGAAGACATGACTAAAAAAGAGGCGGCCAAAAGAATTGCCCAATTAAGGAAAACGATTAACTATTACAGTTATCAGTATCATGTTTTAGACAAACTGGATATCAGCGCTGCCGCCTGGGATTCTTTAAAGCATGAATTAAAACAGTTGGAAGACGCCTTTCCCGACCTAATTACGCCAGATTCGCCGACCCGGCGCGTCAGTGGCCAGCCATTGGACAAGTTTATCAAAGTCAGCCACAAAGAGAGGATGCTGTCTTTGGAAGACGCTTTTTCGCCGGAAGAAACGGCGGCTTGGCAAGAGCGAATCCAAAAACTGGTTTCCGCCTCCGCTAAATCTGCGGCGAGCAATCCTCGCGATAAATTGGACTATTTCGCCGAACTCAAGATTGACGGCTTTGCCATCAGTTTGGTCTACAAAGACGGTCTTTTTGCCGTTGGTTCAACGCGAGGAGACGGCCGGACCGGCGAAGATGTCACCCAGAATTTAAAAACAATTGAATCAATTCCTTTGAAATTGGAAATTCGGAACGGATGGCCAAACGACAACATCAAAAAAAAAGTTGAAGCACTGGTAAAAAAGGGGGAGATTGAAATCCGCGGCGAGGTTTATATGACCAAATCAGCTTTTAAAAAGGTAAACAGAGAAAGGGAAAAAGAAGGCCGGCCGCTTTATGCCAATCCGCGAAATACAGCCGCCGGCGGCATCCGGCAGCTTGACCCGAAAATAGCCGCTGACCGCCAACTCAATTTTTTGGCCTATGACATTGTGTCCGATTTGGGCCAAAAGACCCATCGGGAAAAACACCAGATTGCCCGGGCGCTGGGCTTTAAAACCGATATCGGCGGATACTGCCGCAATTTGGATGAGGTTATTGCTTTCTGGGAAAGAGTAGAAAAAAAAAGGGAAAAGATTCCTTTTCAGATTGACGGGCTGGTGGTCCAGGTCAACAGTGATAATTTGTTTAAAAAATTGGGCGTGGTTGGCAAAACGCCGCGAGGAGCGATTGCTTTTAAGTTTAGACCAGCAGAGACGACAACGGTGGTAGAAGACATCATCGTCCAAGTCGGCCGGACCGGGGCCTTGACGCCAGTGGCCAAATTGCGGCCGGTTAAAATCGGCGGGGTGGTGGTGACGCGGGCAACTCTCCATAATGAAGACGAAATCAAGCGGCTGGATGTTCGCATCGGCGATACGGTCTTGATTCAGCGGGCCGGAGATGTTATTCCCGACATTGTCGGAGCGATAAAAAAAATGAGAACCGGTAAGGAAAAGAAATTCGTCATGCCTAAAAACTGTCCCATTTGCGGCGGACAAGTTGTCCGCTCCGAGGGGGAAGCGGTCCATCGCTGCGTCAACAAAAAGTGCGCTGTTATTCAAAAAAGACAGATTAACCACTTTGCTTCCCGAAAGGCCTTTGACATTGACGGACTGGGGCCTAAAATCGTCGCTCAATTGATGAATGAAGGGATGATTTCAAAGTCGTCCGATATTTTTACTCTCCAAGAGGGCGACTTGATTCCTCTGGAAAGATTTGACCAGAAGTCGGCAAAAAATTTAATCAATGCGGTAAAAGAAAGCCGCAGAATAACTTTGTCCAAGTTTATTTATGCCTTGGGCATTCGCCATGTCGGCGAAGAAACAGCCATAAATTTGGCTAACTATTTCAGCCGGCTGGAAAAGATTAAAAAGGCGAAATTGGACGACCTGCTAAAAGTCAAAGACACCGGAGAAATTGTTGCTAAAAGCGTTCGGGAGTGGTTTAATGATAAGAGCAATCAGAAACTCTTGGCCGATTTGGTTGAAAACGGGGTGGAAATAGAGAAACAAAAAACCGTTAAAAGAAAATTAGCCGGAAAAACGTTTGTTTTGACCGGACAATTGGAAGAGTTCACCCGCGACCAGGTCAAGGACAGAATCAGGCGATTGGGCGGCGATGTTTCTTCGTCGGTCTCCCCGGAAACCGATTTTGTCGTTGCCGGCGCTGAACCCGGCTCAAAATATGACCGGGCGAAAAAATTGGGGGTTAAAATAATCGGTGAAAAAGAGTTTAAAGAGATGACAAGGTAGTCATGGTGAAATTGACCAAAAAAGAAGTTGAGCATGTGGCTAAACTGGCCCGACTGGGGCTGGCCGAAAAAGAAAAGGAAAAATTCTCAAACGAACTTTCAGTCATTTTGGATTTTGTTGAAAAATTAAACGAGGTCAAAACCGACAAAGTTGAACCGACAGCGCAGGTGACCGGATTGGAAAATGTTTACCGTCAGGACAAGGGAAGAGAGAGGGCGAAACAGGGAACCGACAAGCTTTTAGGCCTGACGCCGGAGACGGAGAACCGGTATGTCAAAGTCAAAGCCGTACTTTAAGCATGAATTTAAACGAACTGACAATTGAGAAAGCCCATCAGGGGTTAAAAAAAAGAGAGTTTTCTTCGGTGGAATTAACCGAGACGGTTTTGGACAGAATCAAAAAAAGAAACAAGGATATCAACGCCTATCTGACTATTAGCGAGGAGTTGGCTTTGAGTCAGGCGAGAAAAGCCGATAAAATAATCGCCAACGGCGACAAAATCGGACCGCTCGCCGGCATCCCGCTCGCCGTTAAAGACGCTATTTTGGTTGAAGGCGTCAGGTGCACGGCGGCGTCCAAAATTTTAGAAAGCTATGTTGCGCCCTATGACGCGACGGTGATTAAAAAATTAAGGAAAGCTGGAGCGGTTTTTGTCGGCAAGACCAATTTGGACGAGTTTACCATGGGGGCTTCGGGGGAAAGGTCGGCTTTTGGCCCGACGAAAAATCCCTATGACTTGGACAGGGTGCCGGGCGGCAGTTCCAGCGGCTCGGCGGCGGCAGTGGCGGACAATCAGTGCCTGGCCGCTCTCGGGACCGACACTGGCGGCTCTATTCGTCAACCGTCTTCTTTTTGCGGCGTAGTCGGTCTGAAGCCGACCTACGGCCGGGTTTCTCGCTTTGGGCTGATTGCGCATGCTTCTTCCTTGGACCAGATCGGGCCAATGGCAAAAACAGTTGAAGATGCCCGCCTGCTTTTCAACGCCATAAAAGGAAAAGACGAAAACGATTCTACTTCGGTTGAATACGGCGACAAAGAAGAAATGATAGACATTAAAAACCTGAAAATCGGGGTGCCAAAGGAATATTTTGTGGAGGGAATTGACCCGGAGGTGGAGAGAATAGTCAAAGAAGCGATTACCCAATACGAAAAATTAGGGGCAAAGATAACAGAAGTCAGCTTGCCGCATACGCAGTACGCCGTTCCTTGCTACTATATCATTGTGCCGGCCGAGGCCTCGGCCAATTTAGCCCGCTACGACGGAATCAGATACGGATTGTCGGAACAAAGCAAAGACCTCTTGAGCGGTTATTTAAAGACGCGGCAAAGGGGTTTTGGCGACGAAGTCAGAAGAAGAATTATGGTCGGGACATATGTTTTATCGGCTGGCTACTACGACGCCTATTATCTTAAGGCCCAAAAAGTCAGGACTCTAATCAAACGGGATTTTGACAGCGCTTTTGAAAAAAACGATGTTTTAATGACGCCGGTTTCTCCGACACCGGCGTTTAAGATTGGGGAAAAAACCGATAATCCGTTAGCGATGTATTTAGCCGATATCTATACTGTTTCCTTGAATCTGGCTGGCGTTCCGGGGCTGTCTTTGCCTTGCGGCAAAACGGCAAGCGAAGGTCTGCCAGTCGGTCTTCAGATAATCGGCCGGCATTTTGACGAGGAGAAAATTTTCCAAGTAGCCGAGATTTACCGACAATCAAAAAATAACTGACATGCGGACGATTTTTCTTGACTGGTACGACAATTTGTCCGCTTCGTCTTTTTCCATTATGGACTCGTATAACGATTTCATTTTTCCGCTTAAAGTCGTTTCAGTAGTTATTTCCATTCTTTTTTTGACGACGATTGTCTTTTTGATTGCCAAACTTAGAAAGAATATCGGCCAATCACTAAAAACAGCGGGGGAAACCGCCTTTGCGTCTGAAAACGAACTGCCTAGAAAAGAATTTGCCAAGAGCTGGCAAAGCATTTTAAGTAAAGTTGAGTCGCAAGACGAGAATAGTTATAAAATCGCGGTGATAGAGGCGGATAAAATGCTAGATGACGTTTTGAAACGAATCGGCTGTGCCGGCGCCGATATGGGCGAACGACTTAAGCAAGTCGGACCCCATCAGTTATCCAATATTGACGACATCTGGCAGGCGCACAAAGCCAGAAACCGGATTGCCCACGAGCCGGATTTTCGCCTGACCCAATCGCAGGCCAAGCGGGCGGTGGAGATTTTCCAGCGGGCGCTGGAGGACCTCCAGGCGATTTAAGTCGGCTCTGGCCGGCTAATACATTTCAATGGGTCTGTTTTTAAAATCCCTGAACCGGACCGGGCTGAATTTCCAAAAATCCAAGGGTAGAGGAATTTTACCGAAGCCGTTGGGCGTATCAATCAAGTGGAAGGGGAAAGCGATGCCGGAAATATTTTTTCTCAATTTGGTCATAATCCTGATTTCTTTTTCAATCGGGACGATGAAATGTTCGGCCCCTTTAACCAGGTCGCAGTGATAGATATAGTAGGGCCTGATGCCCAAGTTGCTTAATTCGGTAAAAAGTTTTTTCAAAACAGAATAGGAATCGTTAACGCCCTTCAAGAAAACCGACTGGGAAAGAAGAATGACCCCGGTTTGCCTAAGCGCTTCAAGCGCTTTGATGGTCTGAGGCGTAAATTCATCCGGGTGCTCAAAATGGACGCTTAAATAAAGCGGCTTTTTTTTGTTGATTTTTTTAAATAAACAGAGAATATCCTTGGTTATCAAGCCGGGTCGAGAAACCGGCACGCGGGTATGAAGGCGTAATTTCTTGATTTGCGGCAAAACAAGTATTTTATTCAGCGTGGTTGTCAGCAGGCGCGGAACAGTCAGGGGGTCGCCGCCCGAGAAGACGGCTTCGTTAATTTCGGGGCGGCTTTTGAGATAATCAATTATTTTTTTGATATCAGCGGGGTAAATTTTGCCCTTTTTGATGTCCGAAACCATTCGACGCCGAGTGCAAAAACGGCAGTAAGAAGCGCAATTCATGGTCAACTCTATTAATACCCGGTGCGGATATTTATGGACCAGACCCTTTGTTTTCCGATAAATATCCTCCAAGAGAGGATCTGTTAGAGCTTTTTTAGAAACAATGTTTTCTTTCGGCGAAGGGAAAAATTGTTTCTTTACCGCCGGCGATTTTTGGGCCAGTTTTTTCAGATGGCGGCTGATTTTAACGAGCATTTTTTCTCTTTTCGGCAAACAAAAAAGAACCTGTGGTTGAGTGGTTCTCCGTCTTTGCTGTTAATTGGTTAATTTTATCTTGGCCGGTAAAAGAACTCTGCTGTGGCAGTGGCGGTTCTTCGCTTTGAAAGAAATAGTTTTGCGAACTGGCAGTCATTTTTTAAATCCGTTTAACTCCATTGTAATTCTTTGGTGTGTCTTGTCAACTCTGTTGGGGGTAGAATCTCTTTTAGAGATTCTACGGAGTTGAAATTGGGGATTGGTCTTCCACTAGGATTTTGCCAAGTCAGAAAATAAGGTTTTAAGCCCGGCGGTATTTAACCAATAATTCTTTGGATTTTTCTTTAAGTATTTTTTGATTTCTTTTCTTTGTGTTTTTAGTTTATCGCCAGCCCTGCTGTTGGATATGAGTATATTTGAATAACTGCCGTCTAAAAAAGAGATGTAGGAAATATTTGGAGTTTTTTCCTTGAGATTTAATATTTCAATTAGTTCTGAAATCTGCTTATCTTGTCCGCCGCCGGAGGTGTTAAGATGTTTTGCTTCTATTAAAAATATCTTATTTTTATACCTAATAATCAGGTCTAATTTTTTACCTTGCTTTTTGGCTTTAAGTTTAACTTTTAAATTTTCTTTGACTTTTTTAACGCTGAAAACCTTGGAAAATTGAGCAACGCATTTGTTTGATTTATTAAATTCTTCCCAAGTTTTAACTTCTTTAAAACCCAATTTCTTTAATATCAAGGTTAGTTTTAATTCGCCGCATTTTCCTTTCTTGCGAGAGGAATTAGAATCTATTATTGCCTGAATCCATTCTTCGGGGACGAGGTCTCTTAACAATCTTTTAGAAAAGTATCTCCGGGTAATTTTCTTTATTAAGTCCAAATCTTTTCTGACCGCGCCCAAGGTATTATCGCAGGCGTTAACGAAACAGATAAATTCGGAGCAGTTGGAAAATTCCGATAATGATTTTTGCAATTCTTCAAAATACTTGTTGATTATTTTTGGATTTTCTTTTTTCTTTTGAAGAGTTTTAATGGTAGTTAAAATTTCCTTGATCTCTTTTGTATTTTTGACATATTTTTTCAGATTAGGATTTTTATTGTCAAAAATATAAAAATTATCCAAAGAAGTTTCTGGATTTTCCTGCGATACTTTAAAGTAATGTTGATTGTTTTGAATGTTTTTGCTCATAGAGATAATTCAAAAATTTATAGGTAAAATCAAACGAAATTCTTTTGCGGCCGTTATCGCGGAAATTAGTGAGAAAAAATGAAAAATATTTTTTTCTGTTTTGGTTTAACTTCTGGTTGAATTCCTGTATTAGTTTTTCCTGCTCTTCCACGGGAATTCCCTGGCCGAAAATTATATGGGCCATATTTCGAGAAGTATTTTTACCAACAAGCCCTAAAATATTATATCTTCTTATATCTTCAAGTTGTATCTTTTTTCCGTTCTTGCTGTCAATGGCTCTTAAGAGCAAGATATTTCTTTCTAAAATATTTCTAACATTTCCATGGATATTATAATTTCTTATTTCCTTTATATTTTGAAACGCCATTTTAGCTCCATAACTTCCAGATTTCAGAAAATCTTCAGTCAGGCGGAAAATTTCTAAATAATTTTTAGCGCTTTTTATCTGATTAATAAAATTGCCGCCTAACTGCCAGCCGAATTTTCTTTCTATAGCAAAATTGATTTTTTCTTTTTCTGGGAATATGGCAGCTGATATTTTGTTTTTACCATCAAATCCTTTTTTCTTCTTGTAATAAAAAGAAATTACATTATAGGTCGTATCTTTAAAAACTTGTTGGGAAAAAACATTTAACTTAATAATCTTAAACTTTTCAAAAAATAGGTTCCTGATTTTTTTTGAATTTTCGGCGCAAAGAAAATTTAGAGGAACAATTAAAATTCCTTCTTCGGAATCAAGAATTGAATAGATAGAAACTTGATATAGGTCTTCGAAAAAGGAGTGTGTGCCGGAAAAGAAATTATCTTTTGTTTTTCCATCGGCTTTATTCTTATGCAGATATGGCGGATTGGTTAAAACAAATTTATATTTCTTCGGAGAATTGATAGAGTCGTTGTAAAAAACCTTTTTGTTGTCGGTATATTTTTTATCACAGTCAAAGCCGGTGATTTTTTTACATTTATTTTTGCTAGCCCAACTAAACAAATCCTGATTTCCGGCGAATGGATCAGTAATTTCTTTATTCTTTACGAATGATTCTAGCCCTTGGAGAATATAGTCGGAATTTGTAGTAAAGAATTGTCCGAGTTGGGCTTTGGTCATATCTTTATTATACTAGAAAATAGAAATTTTGATAAGAAAAAACCGATGCATTAGATCGGTTTTTCTACTTTTGTTTTAATGGGATGTCAATGTTTGTGATTTGCTATAACTTTTCTGAAATCTTTTTTTAATTGTTTTTTTATATTTGGTAATTTGTTTTCGATTTCTTGAAATGCTTTATTCCATTGTTGAAAGGAAGTATCTTGGTCTTTTATTGATTGCGACATAATTGATGCTTCTAGATTGCTTAAAATTTGAAGCGAACTATCAATAAAAGAATGAATCATTAAAACTGAACTTTTGTCTAGAATTATTTCTTTCTCCCAAAAATAATCTTGTAGACCGAAAAATTTTGTTTTTATCAAGGGGAATTCATTTATTTTTTCAGATAAAGATCCCTGATTGGTCTTTGCGCCAATTGTTCTGCTATATTTTTTAAAATCTTTCTCAAGAGCAACGATCTTGCTGTATATTTCTTCCAAATAAACAAGTTTTCTATCAAAGATTTTTTCAAATGTATATCTTCTTTGAGAAAAGTAGTATGTCAGAACTGCGGTTAAGAGAATACCAAGTAATGAGATAACGCTTTGTATAAAACTTGGACCAGATAAGAAATCTTTCATAGATTGTGTCGTAGAACAAATAACAATACTTTATCTAAATGTGGATATTTGGCGGGGACGATGGGAATCGAACCCACGATCTCCTGCGTGACAGGCAGGCGCTTTAACCGCTAAGCTACGCCCCCAAAGTAGCGGCGACAGGATTCGAACCTGTGACATCGGGCTTATGAGTCCCGCGCTCTAACCAACTGAGCTACGCCGCCATCATTTTATTTTTAAATTAGATATTCCTTCAATCCAGCCGTCTATTTTTCTTCTTAGTCGAGTTCCTTTCCGGACTTTTATTCTTAGGGTTCCAAAATGTTCGTTATAGTTTTCGTAAATTTTTTTTGTTTCTGTCTTTTTTAAACTTGGTTTATTGAACTGCGATAGGGGAATCTCCGTAAGATCGGACCAATATTTTTCTACTTCCTTTACTCTTTTTTTATGAATCTTGTTAATTCCCACTCTAAGAGAAAACCTATCGATGCTTATTTTGCAACAATTTTTGAACCATTCGAGCATAAAAAGAATCATTTTCGGATCTGAATTAGTAAATCCAACGTCATAATTAGACGGAGCAGTATATCCTTCACTCCAATACATTGCTATTCCAGCAACAAGTAAATCTCTTTTATTAAGTTTATCGATTTCTTTAATGCCCTCTTTTCTTAATAACTCTACTTCCGTTTGTCTTTTTTGTCTTATTTTTTCTACCGCCCTTAATCTTCCTTCGTAACTTCCGGATATTTGTTTTTCCACTAATCGTTTAATCTGAGTATGCGAAAGTGGTATATCTCTACACCATACGCTAACAGTGCCCTTAGAGATATTTATCTTTTGAGCAATTTCATTGATACTCAATCCTCTTTTGCGTAACTTTTGCGCTTTAGTCTGTTCCTCTATCTTCGCCATTTTAGAACCTTATATTATTAGGCACATTAACATTATATATGAGGTTCTAAAATTTATCAACCGTTAAATTGCGGAGAACTTTGATACTTGTTGCGGGGGTCGGATTCGAACCGACGACCTCGAGGTTCTTAATATTAGCCATTTGTTGCCAAATGGAATGGACTGTCCCATTCTCTCGCTAATTTAACGAGAGATTCCCATTACAGTCTCTGAACCTTTCCCGTAGTTAATACGGGACTTGGCTGCTGATTGTCGTAAATATATCTTTACGAGTTCCCAGCAAGTTCGGGAATTTTTCCGCAGAATGTCGCCATCCTGGGCCACAATCATTTTATGGGCCTCGCGAGCTGCCAGACTGCTCTACCCCGCGCTGGTATTATAGCCGAAAGTTTCAGAGATATCAAGCCCTTTGGGGCGTCAGAGAGGACTTGTCTTTCAACCGCCGTTATAGTAAAATAGAAACATAAAGATGAATTTATCCGGATATTTAGCGGGATTAGTTTTAGTGGTCTTTTTAGCCATCGCCTGCTTGACGGCTATTTTAGTTTATTTCAGTCCCCAGACCTCCAGCGCTGGCGTCTTTTCTCTGTTTTATCTGGCGCTTCTGATTTCGGCGGCGGGGATATTTACTTTAATCGGATTTTTTATTCGGCAGATTTCAAGAAAAAAAAGGATTCCTTTGTCCCAAGGACAGGTTGTCCGCAATCTGGAGGTTTCTTTCCGGCAGGGTTTTCTTTTATCAATAATTTTGGTTTCGGTTTTAATCCTTCAAAGCCAGCGATTGCTTTACTGGTGGGATCTGGCGGCTTTGGTCGGGCTGGTCGGTCTGGCTGAATGGTGGCTGATGAAAAGGCAATAGTAATATGCTTAATCAACTCAAACAAAACGCGTTGAAAGAGATCGCGGCGACCAAAGAACTCAAGGGCTTGGACGCGGTTTACCGCCGCTATTTGGGCCGGAAGGGAGAATTGACCAAGGTTTTGCGTTCGCTTAAGGACTTATCCGAAAAAGAACGGAAAGAAACGGGGACGGCGGCCAATGAAATCAAACGGGGATTGGAAGAAGCGGTTGGAGAGAAGCGCCGAGAGTTTTTGGCGCCGAGCGGGAAAACCCCGTCTTTATCCCGCTTCGGCGGGACGAGCGGGAAAACCCCGCCGAGCGGGGTAAATTGGCTTGATGTTACCGCGCCCGGCGTCAAGCCGGCGGTGGGTCATTTGCATCCAATTACCTTGGTCCAAAGGCAAGTTGAAGATATTTTCCAATCAATGGGTTTTTCGGTCGTTGACGGTCCGGAAGTGGAAACTGAATACTACAACTTTGACGCTTTAAATATTCCCCCAGGCCATCCGGCTAGGGATGTATTATCTCTTGGAAGGACTTTTTACTTAAAAAAAGGAGGATTAATGAGGAGTCATACTTCTCCTATGCAAATTCGTTATATGGAGAAACATAATCCTCCTATTAGGATGATTGTTCCCGGAAAAGTTTTTCGAGTAGAAGCCACCGATTCTTCTCATGAGACAAATTTTTATCAACTTGAGGGGTTAATGATCGGAAAAGACGTTTCAGTGGCTAATTTTAAAGCAGTAATCCAGGAATTTTTGGAAAATTTCTTCAAAAAATCTATTAAGGTTAAATTAAGACCTTCTTATTTTCCTTTTGTCGAACCGGGTTTTGAAATAGACATGAGTTGCACTATGTGTGTCGGTAAAGGATGTGCTGCTTGTAAATATTCTGGCTGGATAGAGATGATGGGAGCTGGAATGATACACCCTAAAGTTTTGAAATCTGGCGGTTTAGATCCAAAAAAATGGCAAGGTTTTGCCTTTGGAATGTCGCTGGATAGGTTAACAATGATAAAGTATAGGATTAATGATATTCGTTTATTCCACAGTGGAGATTTAAGATTTCTTCAACAATTCTAATTTTTATTAAACAAAACTCAAAAGGTCGAATCCTAAATAATTTAAAAATTAAATATTAATTAAATGAATACAATATCTCAAAAACCTAAAATATTAAAGAAAAATTCGGCTAAAAAACATCCAGAATTTGGTTTCTGTTTTAGAGGACACGGCGGAAAATCATTAAAGCGAAAGAAAAGCTTAACTGAAAAAATTTTAAAAAAGGTTAATAAGTAGATAGAATTCCTCCCATAGACAATGAAAAATAATTTAGTCAAAATTCGTAAAGAAACGGATTATTATCTGGCGTATTTTAATGAATTAAGAAAACTGATCCCTGTTAATTATATCGGCTCGATAATCATTGATAGTTTCTTTAATAAAAGGTTTTCTATCCGGGAAATTCAAAATTTCATCAGACAAAACGGCAGAAGATATAATCTTTCGTCAAAAGATATTCAAATCTTTCTTCGACAAATCCAAGACGAACTTATTTTAGCGCCCCGGGGGAATGTTCGTTTATATCAAAGGGAATTGAGCGCTCCAATAGCGGTTGAAATTGAGATAACTACCCGATGTAATTTAAGGTGTAAGCATTGTTGTATTAAGAAATATGATAAATTGATGTCAATCAATAGAATTGAACGCATTTTTAAATTATTAAATGAAAAAAGAGTTTTTGAAATTAGCTTAGCCGGAGGAGAGCCCTTTGTTCATCCTCAAATTCTAGATATTCTTTCGTTATGTGAACAATATAACTTCGCTACAATTATAACGACTAACGCTACACTCTTGAGCGAGTCTTTAATTAAAAGATTGGCTGAATTTAAAAATTTGGCTTTCGTCGTAAGCTTAGAAGGGATTGATAGGACTAACGACATAATCAGAGGGAGGGGCGTTTTCAAAAAAGTAGACCAGGCCGTTAGAAACCTTAAAAAAAACGGTATCTATGTTGAAATATCTTCGACAATTACCGAGGAAAACATAGACCGCTGTCGAGAATTAGTGGAATATACTAAGTCCTTAGATATCTTTTGTAATTTCAATTTATTTAAACCCTTTAAGAAAGATCATAAACCGTATATTCTTGGGCCCAATAAATATTTTAAATTTATAGAAGATCTATTTGAGGAAAGGAATTTTTCTGGGGCAAAAGTTAATTTGCCAAACGCCGGGGCTATTTTCGCTTATTTAGAAGGACAAGAAAAATGTAATGAGTGTTATGCGATTATGTGTGCTTTTACGATTGATGTGGAAGGGAGTATAGTCCCTTGTCCCGCTCTTCAATCCGCCGGTTATTATGATGAAATCTTCTTGCCGAAATTCGAGGAAAATTTTATAGATATTTGGAAGAATAATCGACATTTTCAAGATTTTCGCAAAGGAAATTTAAGAGAATGTCGAGCGCGTTCATATATATTCAATAGGAATATAAAAAGGAATGATCCTTATGGGATAACTGCTTTTCTGAGATACCAAAAAGCGAAAAGTCAAGAAGTAAAAAATAAGCTACTTAATTCTTAATAAATAATATATGCGGGTTTCCTATGATTGGTTTCAAAGTTTAATAGGTAAGAAAATTCCTGAACCGGCTAAACTGGCCGATTTGTTGACAATGCATTCGTTTGAAACCGAGTTGGTCGGCAAGAAAGGCAAAGATTATCTTTTAGATGTTGATATTCTGCCTAATCGGGCGCATGACTGCTTGAGTCATATTGGCGTGGCCAAAGAAATTGCGGCGCTGTTAAAAATTCCTTTGGCGCCGGTTGATTACGCTAAAAAAATCAAAGAGGACAAAACCGAGTCGGCGGCTCAACTGGTCAAAGTCCAGGTCAAAGAGCCAGAACTCTGTCTGCGATACACCGCCCGGGCGATAGTTGACGTCAAGGTCGGGCTGTCGCCGGACTGGCTGACGGAACGATTAAAAGTTTGCGGGCTGCGGCCAATAAACAATATTGTTGATATCGCCAATTACGCCATGCTTGAAACCGGCCAGCCGCTTCACGCTTTTGACGCCGACAAGCTCTTTGCCAAAGACAAAAAAGGACAAAAGACACTTGTCGTTAGGAAAGCCGAAAAAGGAGAAAAGATTACCACTTTAGACGAAGGCAAATACGACTTAGACGAAAATATCTTGGTTATCGCCGACGAGAAAGACCCGGTCTGTATCGCTGGCATCAAGGGGGGGAAGAATCCGGGCGTTGACGCCAAAACCACCAGAGTGATTTTGGAAGCGGCCAATTTTTCGCCGCAGTTTACCCGCCAAGCGTCACGGCGGTTAAAACTCAAAACCGACGCTTCCTGGCGGTTTGAAAACGAACTTGACCCGAATCTGACCGAGAAAGGAATTGATCTGGCGGCGTATTTGATTCAGTCAATCGCCGGCGGCCGGGTTTTGACCGGTCGAGTTGATGTTTATCCGGCAAAAAGAAAGCCGCAGAAAATCAGATTAGATTTAAATAAAGCCAGAAGTTTGCTCGGCGCTGAAATTTCAGAGAAAGAAACAGCCGATATTTTAAAACAACTCGGCTTTACGGTTAAAGTTTCTAAGAAGGACGTCTGGGAAATAACTGTTCCGACCGAACGGCTGGATGTTAATATTCCCGAGGATTTGATTGAGGAGATCGGCCGGGTTTACGGGCTGGCAAAAATTTCCAGCCAATTGCCTTTGGCTGCTCTGATTCCGCCCCGTTTCAGCGAAGATGTCGTCTATCGCAATCAGGTCAGCGATATTTTGACTCATTTGGGATTTTCCGAGGTCTACAATTATTCCTTTGTTTCCGACGGCGGCTCGGCAGAACTGCTTAATCCGCTCAGCCAAGAGCAGAGATATTTGCGGCCGAATCTGGCGGCTAATTTGCTTAAAAATATTGACAGCAACAAAAGATACTTCAAAGAAATCGCGCTGTTTGAAATCGGCAGGGTTTTTAAAAGAGAAAAAGACGGCGTGATAGAAAGGAAAAAATTAGGCGCGGCAATATGGCCGGTTGACTTTTACCGCCTTAAAGGCGTGATAGAAGCATTATTGAACAAACTGCGAATCAGCGATATTTGGTTTGACGACGCTTTTGACGAAGACGAAAACGGCCTTAGAAGGGCAGAGGTCAAAGTCGGCAACGATTTGTTGGGTTGGGTTGGCGCCGGCGTTTTTGAACTTGATTTTGAGAAATTGGCCGAGTTGGCGACCGAGGAAAGAATCTATTTGCCGCCGTCAAAATATCCGGCGATGATTCGCGATATTTCCGTTTTAGTTGAGCCGGGGACAAAAGTCGGCGAAGCGCTTAACTTGATTGACGCCGCTGGCGGACCATTGGTCCGCGATGTGGATTTGTTTGACTTGTACGAAGGCGATAAAATTGCTGACGGCAAAAAGAGTTTTGCTTTTCATATCATTTTCCAATCCGATGACCGGACTTTGACCGATAAAGAAGTCAATAAGTTGCAGGATAAAATCATCAAGGCGCTGGAAGAAGAAGGCGGCTGGGAAGTGCGGAAAGGAGATTCCTAACCATATGGCAGAGAATAACAACAACAATTCGTATTCGGCTAAAGATATCTATGTCTTGGAAGGACTGGACCCGGTGCGGCGCCGGCCGGGAATGTATATCGGCTCAACCGGCATTGAAGGCCTGCATCATTTGATTTGGGAAGTGATGGACAATTCATTGGACGAATCCGGAGCCGGTTTTGGCAATAAAATTGAACTTGTTTTATTGCCCAAAAATAGAGTTAAGGTGGTTGACAATGGCCGGGGTATTCCAGTTGACAAGCATCCGCAGACCAAAAAGTCGGCCCTAGAGACGGTTATGTGCACTTTGCACGCTGGCGGAAAATTCGGCGGGCAGTCGTACAAAATTGCCGGCGGGCTTCATGGCGTCGGTGTTTCAGTCGTCAACGCTTTGTCGGTTTGGATGCGGGCGGAGGTTTGCCGCGACGGCGGTCTGTATATCCAAGAATATTCAAAAGGAAAACCCAAAACGGCAATGAAAAAGCAGGGCAAATGCAATCAGACCGGAACAACGATAATATTTGAGCCCGACCCGGAAGTTTTCAAAAAAATTGAGTTTAAATGGTGGCGGATATTACAACACTTGAGACAGCAGGCCTATTTGACCGGAGGAGTGAGGATTGTTATCCGGGACGAAAGAAAGAAAACGCCGCGCGAGTATACCTTTTATTTTGAGGGCGGCATCGTTTCCTACGTCAGATATCTAAATAGCTCTAACGAATCCAAACACGACAATATTTTTTGTGTCTCAAAAGAATATGACGAGATTTTAGTTGAAACCGCTTTTCAGTATACCGACGACTTACAGCCATACGAAGAGGGATTTGCCAACGGCATCTATACCGGCGAGGGCGGAATGCATCTGACCGGCTTTCGGACCGCTTTGACTAGGACCTTAAACGACTACGCCAAAAAGAATAATCTTCTAAAAAACAACGATAAATTAAGCGGCGATGATGTTCGGGAAGGGTTGACGGCAGTCGTCAGCGTCAAACTAAGAGAACCGCAATTTGAAGGCCAGACCAAAGCGCGTCTGGGCAATCCCGAAGCCAGGACGGCGGTGGAGGCCGTGGTTTCCGACGGCCTGGAAGAATATTTGGAAAAAAATCCCAACGACGCCCGGGCAATAATAGAAAAAGGTCTTTTGGCGGCCAAAGCCCGGCAGGCGGCCAAAGCGGCTCGGGAAACGGTCATCAGAAAAGGCGCTTTAGGCGGATTGGCTTTGCCCGGCAAGCTGGCCGATTGCTCCAATCGCAAGCCGGAGGAGTCGGAATTGTACATTGTTGAAGGCGACAGCGCCGGCGGTTCGAGTAAAATGGGTCGCGACCGGTCTTTCCAGGCGATTTTGCCGCTCCGGGGGAAAATTTTAAACGTGGAGAGGACGCGGTTGGACCGGGCCCTTACTTCCAACGAAATCAAAACGCTGGTTATTGCTTTAGGCGCGGCCATCGCCGAAGAGTTTGACATCAATAAATTGCGTTATCACCGGATTATTATTATGTGCGATGCGGATGTTGACGGTTCGCATATCAGGACCTTGCTGTTGACTCTTTTTTTCCGCTATTTCTCCGAAATTATTGAGAAGGGCTATCTCTATATCGCTCAGCCGCCGCTCTACCGGATTCAAAAAGGAAAACAAGTCAGTTACGGGTATAACGATGAAGACAAAGAGGAGATCTTGGCCAGTTTTGGAAAAGAAGGGGTGAGTATTCAAAGGTATAAAGGGTTGGGAGAAATGAATCCGTCTCAACTCTGGGAGACGACCATGGATCCGAAAAATCGGGTGATGAAGCAGGTGGTAATCGAAGATGCCAAAGAAGCCGATAAGACTTTTAATATTCTGATGGGAAGCGAAGTTGCGCCGAGAAAGAAGTTTATCCAGACCCACGCCAAAAAGGTCAGGAATCTAGATATCTAATCTGTAATTTTGTTGACATTTTGTTTTTGAGGATATAGGATAGGAGAAATTGTCCCAGCGGGGCATTGCCCCTTCGGGGCTTTTTAAAAAAGAATGCCAGTTAGTCAACTGCCTCAAAAAGGAATAGAATTTCTCAAAGAAGTCCGCTTGGAATTAAAGCGGGTGACTTGGCCGACCAAAAAAGAAGCCATTAAACTTACGCTGATTGTGATTGGCTTTGGTTTGACCGTCGCCGCTTTTTTGGGCGGGTTGGATTTTTTATTTTCGTATTTATTAGATAGGTTTGTGATTTAAAATCATGCCAAAGCAAGTGCAACAGGGCCGGAACTGGTATGTCCTTCATACCTACGCCGGATACGAGGAAGCGGTGGCCAGAAATCTGAAACAGCGGATTGAATCAATGAGCATGGAAGACAAGATTTTCAGTGTTTTGGTTCCGACCGAGAAAAAAATTAAAATTAAAAACGGCAAACGCCAAACCGTGGAGGAAAAAATCTACCCGGGCTATGTTTTGGTGGAGATGGTTGTTACCGACGATTCCTGGTATGTTGTCCGCAACACCCCGCGCGTTACCGGCTTTATCGGCGCCGGCACGATCCCGACTCCGATTTCGCCCGAAGAAATCCAATCACTTCAGAAAAGGATGGGCGTGGAAGAGCCCAAGTTTAAAGTTGACGTTGTGGTCGGCGACGCGGTTAAAATCACTGATGGGCCGTTTAAGGATTTTGACGGCAAGGTTTCCGAGATTGATGAAAAAAGAGGCAAAATTAAAGTGTTGGTGCCAATATTTGGCCGGGAGACGCCGGTGGAACTGGACTTTTTACAGATAAAAAAACTTTGAACTATGGCTTCAAAAACCGTTAAAACAATTATTAAACTTCAGATTCCGGCCGGACAAGCTAATCCGGCTCCTCCGATTGGCCCGGCGCTCGGCCAACACGGTTTGAGTATCCAGGAGTTTTGCGCTCGCTTCAACGATGCCACTAAGGACAAGGCCGGCGACATTATTCCGGTTGAAATCACCGTCTATGACGACCGGACTTTTGATTTTAAACTCAAGACCCCGCCGGCATCCGATTTATTGAGAAAAGCGGCCGGTATCCAGAAAGGGTCGGGCGACCTGCTCAAAACCAAAGTCGGCAAGGTTTCAAAAGCCCAAATCAAAGCCATCGCCGCCAAGAAACTGCCCGACCTGAACGCCTATAGCGCTGAACAAGCGGAAAAGATTATTGAAGGCACGGCGCGGAGCATGGGGATAGAAGTAAAGTAAAGGCTATGCCTGTAGTTGCTCATTCGTTCGGAAATGAAAATAAATTTTCATTTCTCTCGCTCATTTCGCAAGTAAACGTTTTTTAAAAGACAGCTCTGTTGAACACATCTTAATACATTTAAGGTTTATTCAAGGGGGCTGTCTTTTTGTTTCTTTAACAATTAAAAAGTGAGGTGAAATTATGAGTAGACCGTGTTGGGACAAAACAAGAATGTTGATAGTTAGAATTATGGCGGAAAGATCGGTCTGTAAGCACTATCAAGTCGGGGTAGTGTTTTACAGAGGAAAAAAGATAATTATCGGAGGATATAACGGTCCGCCGGTAGGAGAGCCACATTGCATAGAAGTAGGTTGCGCTAAAGAGGTTGATGGGAAAAAACTGCCGGCGGGGGGTCTAATCGTTGCCGGGGGTGCCACGCAGAGATAAACGCAATTATTAATGCGGCATATGACGGGATAAGTTTGAAAGATTGCGGAGTGGCTTGTACTTTTTCTCCTTGTTATTCCTGCGCCAAACAGTTGGTTAATCTCGGCATCAAGGAATTTGTTTACGAAATTTCGTATGATGATGAATTTGAGGCAAACGTGGTGAAGGAACTTTTTGAACGGAGAGGAATTATTCTCCGCCAATTCATTCCATAGGAGGAAGAAAGATGGGAAAAATTGCTTATCTTGAGACGACGACCTTGGGAGACGCCTGGTTTCAGGCATTAGACAAAATAATGATGTCGGGCAGGCGGTATTTGATAACTAAGGGCAGTTTTGCCGGGATTTATCGCGCCGGAATCCCGGTTGTTATTGAAATCAATTGTCCGAGCGGTAGGCCTTTGGCTGTCCAGATGCCCGAGGGTTCCAGCATTGCTCCGCCGACCACCGAAGAGGATATCGAGGGGTATTGTTCATATCTTATGACGCCGCTCCGTCAGCCAAACGAGCATTATACTTATGGAGAAGATCTTTGGTGGCAGATAGAGTGGATTACTGACTACTATCGCAAAAACGGTCATGGCACAAACCATTGCTACATGACCGTTGGTCGTCCGGAAACGCTCTATCACTACGATTTAAGCGTTGATTATAATGACACAGTCAGAATAATTGACCGCGCAACTGGAACAGAGATTCATGAATACAAGCGGACGAATCAATGGAATAAACTTCCAGAGATTCAACCTAGCTCGCAGTGTTTACGCGGGATTGATACTTGGATTGACGACGGAAAACTTTGTTTCTGGGTCTATTTTCGTTCGTGGGATCACTGGGGCGGCTTTCCGGTTAATCTTGGCGGGATTCAGTTGATGAAGGAGCTTATGGCCGGCGAAATCGGGGTAGAAGACGGCCCTATGATTGTTTCCTCTAAAGACCTGCATGTTTACGAACATACCTGGTTGGTTGCTTTAATGCGGCTTAGAAAGGAGGCGGGAAAATGATTCAATGCCATAGCTGTAGAGGATATTTGTTTTTTGCGCCCTTTCCAGCCGATATCTTTGCTTGTTGTTCTTTGCGTGGAGAGTCGGTGAAAAATATCGATCTGAAAAAGGGCGTTAGTCGAGCCATCTGGGAACATGGTATTCGCGGTCACTTATGCTTGCTTTTTAAACCGGGAAAAAGCGTTTGTCATGTTTCTTGGAGAAAACCTTTTGCTCTTTCTCAAACCAGAAAGGAAGGCGAAGAATATATACGAAGCCGTCTTTAATAAAGTCAGTTTCAAAAAGTCCTGTTGGGATTCGTTTCAACAGGACTTTATTTTTGAAACGAAAGAACTCTTTATTTTTCTCTAAAATTGGTGTAGCATTGAATCACTATGATACTGGGAATTGATAAACTTCATCAATTAGTCAAAGATAAAAAGCTGGTTGAAGGTCTGTGCGAAAGAGAGTTAAATAATCCGGAAGGAGCCGGTTTTGATTTGCGTCTGGGCGAAGTGTATGAGATAAAGGGTAATTCATTTTTAGGCATAGACGAAAGAAAAACGCCGGAAGTCAAAGTTCTGGCCAGTTTTGACGAGAATAAAAAGCAAAGTTTTGTTTTTAAACCGGGGAGTTATTATTTAATGAAAACAGTTGAAAAAGTAAATACTCCCGATGATATTTTAATACTTTTTCGGCCGCGAACGACGATTTTTCGTTCCGGAATGACGCTTTTTACCGGAAATGCTTCGCCGGGATATTGCGGCGAGCTGATTTTTGGTCTGGCTAATTTAGGTCCGATTGAGGTAGAAATTGAATTAGGCGCGCGAGTGGTTCACGCGATGTTTTATCAGGTGGGCGGAAAGACAAATTTGTATCGCGGCCAATGGCAAAAAGGCAGGGTAACAACGAAAAAGAGGGAGAAGCAAATTTAATCTTGTGTTCAAAAATCCGCTTGCAAAAACCGATTCTCAAATCGCCGGTTTGATTAGAAAAGAGGCCCTTCGCCATCAAGAGGGGCTTGATTTGGTGGCGGCGGAAAATTATCCTTCGCCGGCGGTTCGCCAGGCGGTCGGAAGCGTTTTGAGCACTTGTTACGCCGAGGGCTGTCCGGGAAAAAGGTATTATCCCGGCCTGAAATACATTGACCAAATTGAACAACTGGCCATTGAACGGGCGAAAAAGCTTTTCGGCGCCAATTACGCCAATGTCCAGCCGCATTCCGGCTCGCAAGCCAATCAGGCGGTTTATCTGGCTTTGCTTGAGCCGGGCGATAAAATCCTGGCGATGGATTTGGCTCAAGGCGGACATCTTTCGCACGGCTCGCCGGCCAATTTTTCCGGCCGGTTTTTCAACTGCGTTTTTTACGGACTGAATGAGAAAACCGAAATAATTGACTGGGAAAAAGTAACGGCCATCGCCCGCCAAGAAAAACCGAAACTGATTATTGCCGGCGCTTCCAGCTATCCTCGCCGGATTGACTTTAAGCGGTTTGGCGCTGTCGCCAAAGAAACCAAGGCGTATTTGATGGCTGATATCGCCCATATCGCCGGTTTGGTGGCGGCTGGCCTCCATCCGCACCCGTTCCCTTATTGCGACATCGTGACCATGACGACGCATAAAACGCTGCGGGGAGCGCGCGGCGGAATAATTTTGTCCAATAAAAAAGACCTGGCCGATAAAATTGACCGAGCGGTTTTTCCCGGCCTTCAGGGCGGGCCGCTGGAAAACGAAATTGCCGGCAAAGCCGTCGCTTTAAAAGAGGCCGGCCGGAAAAGTTTTATCCGGTATCAAAAGCAGGTTGTCGCCAACGCCCAAACGCTGGCCAAAACGCTTTTAAAAGAGGGGCTGGATTTGGTGGCGGGCGGGACGGACAATCATTTTGTTCTGGTCAATTTAACTAAATATAATCTTTCCGGAAAACAAGTCCAGGAAGCGCTGGAAGAAGTTAATATCTACGCCAACCGCAATGTTGTGCCTTATGACCGGCGCTCCAAGTGGCAGACCTCCGGCATCCGGCTGGGGACGCCGGCCATTACGACCAAGGGGCTGAAAGAAAAAGAAGTCAGGCAGGTCGGTGTTTGGATAGCTGAAGTGATTAAAAACATTGATGACCAGAAGATAAAAAACAGAATTAAAGCCGAGGTGATTAAATTGTCCAAAAAGTTTCCTTTACCCTATGAAAATTATTGACGGCAGAAAAAGAGCGGATGAAATTCTGGCGGGGCTGAAAAAAGAGATTAAGGATAAAAACCTCAGGCCCGGCTTGGGGATTATTTTGGTCGGCGCCGAGCCGTCTTCTTGTCTCTATGTCAAGGTTAAAGAAACCGCCGCTAAAAAAATCGGCGTTAGAGTCAGAAAACAAATTTTATCCGGCCGGGCGCCGGAAAGCGAAATTTTAGAAGTTATTGAATCATTCAACCGGGATGCTCAAATTGACGGGATTTTGGTCCAATTGCCTTTGCCGAAAGAAATTCCAACCGATAAAATTATCCGTTCAATTGAGCCCAACAAAGACGTGGACGGGTTTTTGCCCGAAAGCCGGTTTGATTCGCCGTTTATCGCCGCTATCTGGCAGGCGCTAAAAGTAAGCGGAGAGAATCTAAAAGGCAAGAAGATATTGGCTTTGGTCAAATCGGATATTTTCGGCCAACGCTTAACCGGATTTTTAAGCAGAAAGGGTCTTTGTTGCGACTATACCATTTGCCAAAAACCGCAGGATTGTCCAGCCGCTTTAAAAATTGCCGATATTGTTATTACCGCTCTGGGCCAGCCAGGATTTATTAACGCCGCCATGGTCAATGATGGCGCTGTTCTGATTGACGGCGGGACAACCCGCCAGGGCGATAAAACCATTGGCGATATTGACGCTGAAAGTGTTAGCCGGAAAGCCAAATGGCTGGCGCCGTCGCCGGGCGGAGTCGGGCCAATCACGGTGGCGCTTCTGCTTAGAAACGTCGTCTTGGCTTGCCCCCTTGGGGCTGGCAGAAAAAGAGCGGCTGGGGTAAAATAATCCTATGTCCAATTATCAGCCAGTGATTGGCTTGGAAATCCATAGTGAGTTGAAAACGCAGAGTAAAATGTTCTGCGATTGTTTGAATCAGTCGGGAATAAAAGGGCCCAACGTCAATATTTGTCCGATTTGTTTGGGGCATCCCGGGACTTTGCCGGCGATAAACAGAACCGCGGTTGAATTAGTCGTCAAAGCCGGCCTGGCGCTGAACTGCGCGATTGCCAAGTCGGCCAAGTTTGACCGGAAAAACTATTTTTATCCCGATTTACCCAAGGGTTACCAGATATCCCAGTATAATTTGCCGCTGGCGCTGGGCGGCTGGTTGGATATCAACGGCAAAAAAATCCGGCTGACCCGGATTCATTTGGAAGAAGACGCCGGCAAACTGATTCATCCCAAAGGGACGAGTCCCAAAAACGCCAGACATTCTTTAGTTGACTTCAACCGCGCCGGCGTTCCTTTGATGGAACTGGTTACCGAACCCGATATTTCTTCCGGCGAAGAAGCCGGAAAATTCTGCGAAGAATTGCAATTGATTTTGCGCTATTTGGAAATTTCCGAAGCCAATATGGAAAAAGGGCAAATGCGGTGCGAAGTCAATATCTCCCTTCGGCCAGCCGAGGAAAAAAAGAAACTCGGGACGAAAGTTGAAATTAAAAATCTTAACTCTTTCCGCGCTGTCCGGCGGGCGATTGAATACGAAATCAAGCGGCAATCGGACTTATTGGAATCGGTGCATAAGGTTGTTCATGAGACCAGGGGATGGGACGAAGACAAGCAAAAGACGTTTTCCCAGAGAAGCAAAGAGCAGGCGCAGGACTACCGCTATTTTCCCGAGCCGGATTTGCCGCCATTGGGCAATCTGGTCGAGATGAGCGGCGAACTGGCAAAAGAAATTCCGGAACTGCCGCTAGCCAAAAGAGAAAGGTTTGTCGAGGAATACAAATTGCCAGTTAACGACATCGCCACGCTGACGGCCAACAAGGGCCTAGCCGATTACTTTGAGCAGGTAGTTTCAGAACTGGACACTTGGCTCAAGATTAAGTCAATTAAAGACAAGGATAAGTTGGTTAAATTGACCGCCAACTATCTTTTAACCGAGCTGCAAAAATTAATGCTGTCGCGCAAAACCGGCATCAACAAATGCCAGATCAGCCCGGAAAATTTTGCCGAGTTTATTACCATGATTGAACGAAAAGAGATTTCCAGCTCGGCGGCGCAAGCGGTTTTGAAAGAAATGTTTGACACCGGCGCCGACCCGTCTCATGTGGTGGAGGAAAAGCAGTTGACGCAGGTAAGCGGTAGAGACGAGTTGAGCAAAATAGTCAAACGGGTTGTCGGCGAAAACCAAAAATCGGTCAATGACTACAAAGCCGGCAAGGGAAACGCCCTGCAGTATTTAGTCGGCCAAACAATGAAGGCCAGTCAAGGGAAAGCCAATCCGGAAGTCGTCCGCGAAATATTAATGGAGATGCTGAGATAGCAGGGCGTGGGAACAGAAATATTAAAAGAAAGGACAGAAGCAATTGTCAAAAAAGGCGATACAGTTCAAGATACTGTTTTTTGCCGGAAGAACTTTTCCGGCCATAATTTTCTTGACAGGACAAAATCAGTTGTGCTATTCTTTATGGGTTAGTTGGCAGAAGCTTGTAGTACCTTTCAAAAATTCAAAAAAGCAGAGGCAAAACTAAAAGGAGGAAAAGATGAAAAAGAGTTTATTGTTTGTTTTTTTTACAATCGCTGTTCTGGTTATGTTGGCAGTTACAAGCACGGTTTTCGCTCAATGTACCACAATCCAAGACGGAACGCTTTTAACCTCAGATGGGCGTACCATTGTAACTGGCTATGATGAATGGGGCTATAATTATCAAGCCCACATTTTCAACGGAAAATACTGCGATGCCTATCGCGACGCCAGTTGGTGCCAGGGATGGGCAGACGACGACCTTGAAATGAAGTGGAATGACGCCTGGTTAAGCAACAAGGATTGCGATGGCGATAACCTACTGGACCGGCACTATGGCTTTGATTCATATATCGGTTCGGGCGCCTGGCTGACCAACCATCAAAAGGGCGTCTATTTGGATGCCAATGGCAAAAAGCAAAGATGGAGCTATTTTGTCAAAATCGTGGCAATTCCGGCAGATGGAACTGAGATTGGCCCTGTTATTTGGGGAGAATTTGCTATCATCCAGGAGGTTTACAATGATACCGGCACTGGTGAACATGGGATATTGTATTTAAGCCCATATGGCGCCGGCTTCGGCAGGTTCAGTCCTCATTAAAAAAAGAAGGAAGAAATTCCAAAAAAACAAAGGCAGGGTCATTATAGTCCTGCCTTTTTCATTTTAAAAACTTCTAACGGAAGTCGTCCGCGAAATATTAATGGAGATGCTGAGATAGTAGTTTTACGGCTTGAGAGTAGTTTTTCACCCAGTGGATCCTCTTATCCCGCTTGAACCAAGTCATTTGGCGGCGGGCGTATTGAAGAGTGTGAAGAGAAATCAGTTCTCTGGTTTTTTCCAGAGTTGTTTTTTTGTCTAAATAAAAAATAATTTCTTTATAACCGATGCCGCTCATTGCGGGAAGATTGGCGCTATATCTTTCTAATAATTTTCCGACTTCTTTAACCAGTCCTGCTTCAAACATTTTTTCCGTTCTGCCGGTAATTCCTTTTTTAATTTCATCCAAGCCAACTTTTAGGCCGATCTGTAAGGCGTCAAACATCGGCCGGCCTTTTTTTCTTTGCTCGGAAAACGGCTTTTTGGTCAAAAGACAGACCTCCAGGGCGCGGACGAGCCGCCGCTGGTTATTTTGGTCAATTTTTTGGG